>DASWDK010000228.1:0-9924 GCA_036395335.1 Thermoanaerobaculia bacterium | reverse complement strand
AGCTGCTCGATGGCCGTCGAGAGCTCGCCCAACTTCACTCCGGTGTCGGCATTGGATTTCAGCAGCTGCTGGGTCTGTTCCGACACGTTCGCATTCAGCCGCGCGACCTCTTCCTTGCTCGACGACTTCCGCTCGAGCGCCTGGATCTGCGTCTCGATGTCGTTCATCTGCCGGTGCAGTCCCTCGATGTCGTCGGACGAGACGCAGCCGAAGCCGCCGACGAGGACCGCGAGAAGGAGTCCGGCGAGAAGCGGAAGGCGGTACCGGGGTATCACACTATTTCGCGGTGATGACGAAGTGCGCTCGCCGATTCTGCTGCCAGCAGCTCTCGCTCGACTCCGTGCAGAAGGGGCGCTCCTTCCCGTAGGAAACGGTCTTCACCCGCGCCGCGGAAATGCCGAGCGAGGCGACGTAGTCGCGCGCCGCGTTGGCGCGCCGGTCGCCGAGAGCGAGGTTGTAGGCCGACGTCCCGCGCTCGTCGCAGTGTCCCTCGACTAAGATCTGGATCGACGGATACCTCTTCAGCCACTCCGCGTTGGCGGAGAGGACCGTGCGAGCGTCGTCCCGAAGGTCCGACTGGTCGTAGTCGAAATACGCGTCCTTGAGGTATTCCTGCTTGTTCAGCTCGGAGATGTCCCTCGTCATGACTTCGCCACCCGCCTCGGGCGGCGCCGAGGGAGGGGGCGGAGGAACGCGGGTCTCGGGTGGGCCGGGGGCCTCGACCGGTGGGCGGGCCTCGGCCGTCGTGGTGGGCGGCTTCTTTTTGCACGCTCCGGCGAGGGGGAGGAGGGCCGCGGCCAGAATCGCGAGCGCGGTGAGCGGGGTGGAGTGCCTCTTCATACCTTCTCCTTGTCGAATCAACAGGTTCGCGCCCGGCGCTGGGGTGGGCGTCGTCCGAAATATAGCACGCACCCTAGGGCAGCCACACCGGCTGAAGATTGTTTCCCGAATCGGTCAGCTGCCTCTTGTTCTGTCCATTCAGGTCCATCGTATAGATGTGAGTGCGCCCGCCCCGGCGCGACGAGTAAACGATCTTTTGTCCGTCCGGAGACCACGTCGGATGACCGTTCGATCCTTCTGCTGTCAGCTGCACCGTCTGTCCGGTCGCGAAGTCCATGAGGCAGACGTTGAAGTCCCCCTCGTTGCGGCATGAGAAAACGATCCGGGCGCCGTCGGGCGACCAGGCGGCTTCGTCGTTCCAGTTCCCGGCAAAGGTCACCCGGCGGGCTCCGGTCCCTTCCGGGTCCACGACGTAGACCTGTGGGTTGCCGGACTGGTCCGACGTGTACAGGATCTGCCGGCCGGTCGGTGACCAGGCCGGGGATGCCTCGATCGCACGGGTCGTGGTGAGCCGGCGGAGCGCTCCTCCTTCGGAGCTGATGACGTAGATGTCGGTATTGCTCTTCGCCGAGCCGACGAACGCGATCTGAGTTTCGTCCGGAGACAGGGACGGCGAGGCGTTCAGCTCGACGCCCGTCGGTATTTCGTGCTTGGCGCTGCCGTCGCCGTTCATCATCCAGATCTGCGGAAAGAGCTTCCCGTAGCTCGTATAAACGATCTTCCCGGACTTGCCGCCAGCCGGGGAGAGCGCGAGAGACCGGACCGACGTCAAGCGCCGGACGCTTCTCCCGTCGAAGTCCATCGCGTAAATCTCCTTCGAGCCGTCGCGGTCGGAAACGAAGGCAATGCTCGAGAGGAAGAGTCCGTCCTTCCCGGTGAAGTACTTGACGATGTCGTTGGCGAGCGTGTGAGCGATCCGCTCGACGTAAGACGCACCGCCCGTGTAGCGCTTGCCCATGATCATCTTCCGGGTCGGAAGATCCCACACGCGGCCTTCGACCGAGACGCGATCTCCGGAGACCTGAGCCCGCGTATCGACCAGCACCTCCGCTCCGCCCGCCCGCCACTGGTCGGCCATCTCCGGCGTCGACGGATCGCGGAAACCGGCGGGATAGTGCGCCGGATCCGCGACCGTGAATGCGCCGGAGTACTCCAGGTCGGACCTCAGGGTCGCGGTGAAAGGGTCGGAGACCGTGGACTTCAGGGTCGCGGTACCCGGGGTCGCGAGATCGGGCACGGCGACGGCGACCTTGCGCGCCGTCGGCTTGTTGATCGCGATCCAAAGCTCCTGGTTTTGCTGGCTCTGTGGCTGCTGCCCGATCGCGGGCAGTACGAGTGCGGAGGACGCGGCGAGCGCGAGCAGGGCGACGAGTCTTCGGCGCATCAGGACTCCGAAAATTAGGTGGCTACTCGAACTTCAGGTGAACACCGAGCTGGTTCCCTCGGTACTCGACGGGCAGCGGCGGCAGCGGCGATGAGGAAAGAACTGCGCGCAGCGCTGCGCGGTCGACGAAAGGAAGCCCGCTCGACCGCTCGACCGCGGCGTCGGAGATCGTTCCGTCCTTCTCGATTCGGAAGTGGATGACCGGCGCGATGGAGCCGCCCTGTGAGGGCTTGAACCAGTTCATTCCGATCGCCACGAGCATGCGCTGAATGTAGTAGGAGAACTGGAAGTCGGAGTCGAAAGCGGCTCCCGAGACTCCGACGTTGCCGCCAGCCCCGATCGGGCCCCCCGCGCCGCCGCCGGCGCTCTCGCCGGCCGACGGCAGGCTGACCTCGGGTGCCTTCGGTCGTTCCACCGACGGCCGGGACGTCGTCGCGGTCTTCTTCTCCTTCTCCTTCGACGGCAGGAGAATGGCCTTTTTCGACGGCGGAGGCGGGACGTCCTCGGGGGCGGGCTTTAAAATCTTGTTCTTCTCCGGCGGCGACGCCGGGGCGGGAGCGGGCGCCGGCGCTTCTCCCCCCTTCAGGGATCCGGCCGGAAGGAGGTGCACGGCCACCGTGCGCGGCATGACGAAGTGAACGGGGTGGATCATCGCGGAGTAGATGAGCGCGCCGGCAATCGATCCATGGAGCAGGATGGCCAGGAAGGTTCCGACTCCCCAGGGGAAGCGCTCCCGGCCCCGTTGCGCGATGAGATCCCCGACGGCATCCATGTCGGCTTACTTCTTCGCGGCGCTCTTCACGCCGGACGTATCGGTGACCGCTCCGATGTTCTCGATGCCCATGCGGTTCAGGAGATCGAAGGTCTCGATGACCGTCCCGTAGGAGAGCGCGCGGTCCGCCTTCAGCAAGATGATGCGGTCCCGGCGCCCGCCCAGAAACCTCTCGAGACGCTCTCGAAGCAGTCCCCGAGCGACCGGCGTCTCGTTGATGTAATAGAGCCCCTCCTTGGTGATCGAGAGGACGACCGGGTCCTCCATGGTTGCCGGTAGATTCGTCGTCGCGGTCTTCGGAAGGGCGACGGCGACGCCCTGGTGGAGCATCGGCGCCGTGACCATGAAGATGATCAGGAGCACCAGCATGACGTCGACGAGCGGCGTGACGTTGATGTCCGCCAGATGGTCGAAAGGATCGCCGCTCTCGCGCTGAAAAGCCATGAGGAGTCCGAAGGGGTCAGGTCTCCACTTGCCACTTCGCAATGCGAAGTGGCAAGGCCAGCGGGACTAAGCCAGTACTGCCGCGACTCGTGAATACCTGACCCCGCGGACTCCTCAAGTGAAGTTGCGCTCCGCCAGGTTGATGAACTCCAGGGCGAAGTCCTCCATTCCCGCGCGCTGCTGCCGGACCTTGCCCATGAAATAGTTGTAGAAGATGAGCGCCGGAATCGCCGCGGCGAGACCCGCGGCGGTGTTGACAAGCGCCTCCGAGATTCCCGGGGCGACCGCCACGATCGAGGTGGAGCCGGTCGTGCCGATCGCGCGGAACGACTGCATGATGCCCCAGACCGTGCCGAAGAGACCGATGAAAGGGCACGCCGCCGCCGTGGTCGCGAGAAAAGTCATGTACTTCGTCAACCGGGAAAGCTCGACTCCGATCGCACGCTCGAGCGCCCGCTCGATCCCGGAGATGTTCCGGATCAGAAACCGCTGGCTCATCGTGATGCCGCTCGCCGTGGCGCCCGGGTCGTCCGGTCGGTTCGCCTTGACCTGGGCGTCGAGCTCGGCATAGCCGGCCTTGAACAGGGTCGACAGTGGCGTCTCGGTGAGCTGGTTGGCGACCGTGTTGACTTCCGAGAAGCGGCGCGACTTGCGGAAGAACTCCACGAACTTCTCCGACTGGCGCGACACGCGCCGCAACCGCACGAACTTGGCGAAAATGATGATCCACGAGACGAACGAGAAGAACAGAAGGATTCCGAGGACGACCTTCGCGGTCGGCCCGGTCTCTTTGAAGAAGGAGAGGATTCCCTGTCCTCTGCCGAGATTTTCGACCGAGACGGCCTGAAACCCGGCGGAGATCATCGGGATCGAACGTAACATAGGGACTCGGGACCGTCAAAGACGGACCGGTTCGGTCGGCAGGAGCCAGGGAATGGAGCCCAGAAGAAGTCGCGTTTTGCGAGATGTGATGTTTTCCGTTCGGCCAGCGTTCGCTTGCGCGCTGGCGCTCCTCCTGGCGTCCTCGCTGGCCGCTCTCCCAGGTCGCAAGCCGGCTGCGGCGTCGAAGTCCGCCGCGCCTGCGCCGATGCTTCCCTCCGACCGTCCGACGGAAATCGTTCCGGTCGAGAAGATCGTCGCCGGTATGAAGGGCTACGGCTTCTCGGATCTCGGGGGAGGCAAGGGCATCCAGCGGTTCGAGGTCGAGATCCTGGGGGTGCTGAAGCGCTACGCGCCGAAGCAGGACCTTATCCTGGCGCAGGTCTCCGGAGCGGGCCTGGAGCATTCCGGGATCATCGCGGGCATGAGCGGCAGCCCGATCTACATCGACGGCAAGCTCGTCGGCGCTCTCGCCTACGGCTGGCCGTTCTCGAAGGATCCGGTGTGCGGCATCACTCCGATCCAGAGCATGCTCGACATCCGACACGCGCCTCTCGCCCCGCCGGTGCCCATCGGAGGACCTGCCGTCCGGGCGTCGACGCTCGTCTCGATGTTCGCAGAACACCGGTTCTCGGGGGCTCTCGAAGCGCTTCTCGCCCCTTTCCGGCGACCCGAGGGCTCGGCGTCGATGGCGTCGCTTCCGATCCCGGTCTCTTTCGCCGGCGGCCCCGGCGGCGCACCTGGCTGGTTTTTCGGAAAGGTCGCCGACGCGGCCGGCTGGGTCGCGGCTCCGGCCGGGTCCTCCGGGGAATCCAAGGTCTTGGGGGCCGAGCAATCCGTACGGCCGGGCTCGTCTCTCTCGACGGTCCTTCTCTCCGGGGACATGCTGCTCGCGGCGACGGGCACCGTTACGTGGGTGGAACACGACTCGGTTCTCGCCTTCGGCCACCCCTTTCTCTCGATGGGGCCGATCGAGATGCCGATGGCCCAGGCGGACGTGCTGACGGTGCTGCCCTCAGTGTACCGGTCGTTCAAGTTCGCGGACACCGGGCCCGTTTTCGGATCCGTCACTCAGGATCGGTCGACCGGCATTCTCGGCACCTTCGGGACGCGCGCCCGGATGGTCCCGATCACCGTCCGCATCTCTTCCGACGAGCTTCCGTCTCAGACGTACCGCTTCGAAGCGGTCCACAACTCGATGCTCACTCCGGTCCTCGCGGCGATCGCGATCGACAACGTCCTGACGACGCTCGAGAAGCGGGCCGGTGAGCGCACGCTGGTCTGGAAGTCCTCGATCCGAACTCCCGACCGCGACGTCCGATGGGACACCGTGTTCTCCGGCCTGCAGGCGCGCGAGGACGCCGTCACCTCGCTCGCGCTCCTGGCGAATTACCTGATGGCCAACGAATTCCGGGACCTGCCGATCCTCGGTGTGGACGTCGAGATCAGACATTCCGACAGGCTGCAGAACGGCCGCATCGTCAACGTCGAGCCGCGCAAGGAACGGTTTCGCGCCGGGGAACGCGTTCCGGTCCGGATCGACGTGGTGGATTTCCGGGGCGGCTCGCGGCGGGTGACCCTCGACCTCGACGTTCCGAAAGACACTCCTCCCGGGCCGCTGACGGTCTTCGTGGGAGACGGCAACGCGGCGACCGCCTATGATCTCGCGGTCTATCCGGCCGACCCGCAGTCTCTCGATCAGGTTCTCGATTTCTTGGGAAGAATGCGCCCGCCGAACAGCCTGAACCTGATCGCCTACCGCCGCGCCGCCGGCGCGGTCGTCGCGGGAGAGCCGCTCGCCGCGCTGCCCCCGTCAGTGGCCGCTCTTCTTCGCGATCGGGGACCGGGGGACGGCACGCCCGACCTCTCTTACGTCCGCCTCCAGAGCCGGACGGTCGAGCAGCCGGTGCCGATCAGCGGGTCGGTTCAGCTGAACCTCGAAGTCCTGCCGAACAACTGGTGAGCGCTTCGTTCCCCCTCCGCGCGGCGGCGCTCTTCGCCGCGGCGCTCGTCTTCTCGGTCGCCGCCGCCGGCGCGGCGACGGCGAAGATCTGGACGTCGGACTCGAGCGCCGACTTCTCGGCGGGTGAGGCCCGGGGCGTCGCGGTCACGTTCAACGGCGAGCTCGTCCTCTCGCGCCCCTTGGAGCGCGTCGAAGGCGTCGGCGAAGCCGTCCTCTACGACGCGGTGACCGCGAAAGACGGAGTCGTTTTCGTCGGCACCGGAGAAGCGGGACGCGTTCTCCGAGTGTCTCCGTCCGGCAAGGTCGAGACGTTCGCGACCCTCGCCGAGAAGCAGGTCACGGCGCTCGCTCTCGGCCCCGATGGCGTTCTCTACGCCGCCGGGTCGCCGGGTGGAAAGGTCTATCGGGTGGACGGAGGCAAGCCATCGCTCTACTACGACACGAAGGCGCAATACGTCTGGGCGCTTGCCTTCTCCGGCCCCGCGCTCTTCGTCGCGACCGGCCTGCCCGGAGAGATTCACCGGATCGACCAGGCGGGGAAAGGAAATCGGATCCACGCTTCTTCGGATGCCCACGTCCGGACGCTGCACCCCGCGGGAAACGGCGAGGTCTGGGCGGGAACGTCCGGCTCCGGTCTCGTCCTGAAGATCGCCGCCGGAACCGTCACAACGGTCTTCGACTCCGCCAAGACGGAGGTGACCGCGATCGCCTCGGGTCCCGACGGCCGCGTCTGGGCGGCGGTCTCCTCGTCGGAAGGAGCGAGCGCGGGAGAGCCGGTCGCCGCGCCCCCTCCGCAGCCGGCGCGCCCGCCTCGTCCGAGCGCTTCGCCCGAGGGGGGAGACGACAAGGAGAAGAAGCCGGAGGTCACCGTGACTGTCGGCACGCCGCGCCTCGCTCCCGTGCGGCCGGCCGGACGAAGCGGGTACTCGTCGGAAGTGGTCCTCTTCGAGAAAGGGGAGCCGCCTCGCACCGTCTGGTCGAGCTCGGACGAGATGGTCTTCGATCTCGGCGACGCCGAGGCCTCGTCGGTCCTCGCCGGCACCGGCCCGAAAGGTCGTCTCTACCGGATCTCGCCCGACACCTGGTCGCTCGATCGGACCTTCGACGAGAAGCAGGTGTCGATCATCGCCGGAGACGCGATCGCGACGAACGGCGCGAGCGCCTTCTACCGGATGAGAGAGGGAGAGCGAGCGGGGGAATACGTTTCCGCCGTCAAGGACGCGGGCCGCACGAGCACCTTCGGAGCGTTCCGGTTCGAGGGAGAAGCCCCGGCGGGCTCGCGGCTGGAGGTGGCGTTCCGCGCGGGCGAGTCCGCCGCCCCGGACTCCACCTGGAGCGAGTGGTCGGCGTTCCGAGCGGCCGCCGACGCGCCGAAGATTCTCGCTCCGCCGGGGCGCTACCTTCAGTGGAAGCTCCGAATGACCTCGGGCGGGCGCTCTTCTCCGGTGATCCGTCGCGTCGAGGCCGCCTACCGCAACCGCAACGCCGCTCCGGTGATCGAAGCCTTTCTCGCGATGGGACCTTCCGAAGTGTTCGCGCGTTCCGCCGGAGGAGGGTCGAACGTCTTCGAGACGACGGCGCCCGACGAGAAGGGCATCTTCACGAGCCTCGACGAACCCAAGCCGGAGACCATGCCCCGCAAGCTGCTCCGGAAGGGCTACCGCACCCTCACCTGGAAGACGAGCGACTCGGACGGAGACACGGTCGTCCACTCCCTGGAGTTCCGCCCGCTCTCGTCCAACCGGTGGATTCCGTTGAAGTCCGACATCCGCGACAGCTTCTACTCGTTCGACACGAGCTCGCTCCCGGACGGAGGTTACGTTTTCCGTCTGACCGCGTCTGACGCCGAAACGAATCCGGGGGAAGGGAAGACCACGTCGCGCGAGACGAGCCCCGTGTTGATCGACAACACACCGCCGGTCGTCCGCTCGATCGGTGTGGGCAAGGGAACCCTGCGCTTCGAGGTCGAGGACTCGGCCTCACCGCTGACGGACTTCGAGTACAGCGTGAACGCGCGCGAATGGGTTCGCGTCGAGCCGGAAGACGGGCTCTCCGACTCGCGCAAGGAAACGTACTCGCTCGACTTGAAGCCGGCGGACCGGAACGGCTATCTGCTCGTGCGCGCGACGGATGCCTCGCGCAACGTCGCTGCGGCTTCCTTCAGCGCGCCGTAAGGCGCGACGCCGCATAATTGCGGCGGTGAAGCAGCTTCCCGCCGCAATCTTCCTGCTCCTTCTCGGCGCATGCCGCGGAAGGGAGCAGACCGCCGGTGTCTCCCCGGCGGCGCGCACGCCGACGGCGGCTCCGGCGCCGGCCCTCGGTTTCCTGGACGAATCGCGCGAGGGACCGCCCGTCGAAGGTGGGATTCTGCGGCGGCGGCTCGTCGGGGAGCCGGCGACGCTGAACGCGGTCCTCCAGTCGGGTCTCCCGGAGCAACAGGTGCTCCAGTACGTCTCACGGCAGCTCCTCGACGTCGACGCGCGGTTGGCGCTCGTTCCGGGCCTGGCGGAACGATGGGACGTTTCCGAGGACGGCCTCGAGTATCGATTTTTCATCGAGCCCCGAGCGGTCTGGGAGGACGGCAGCGCGGTGACGTCGACGGATGCCGTCTTCACGATTCGCCAGATCACCGATCCCAAGGTGCCTTCTCCGGTCTTCAAACCGCTCTTCGAGGACCTCGAGCTCGTCGAGCCGATCGACGCGAGTTCCTTTCGCGTGCGCTTCCGGAGGCGGGACGCGCTCCACGCGTACGCCTTCGCGCTGCCGCTGCTGCCAGAGCGGCGCTTCGCGGGGCGAGCACTTCTGAAAGCGCGCGAGAACCGCGCGCCGATGTCGAACGGGCCGTATCGGCTCGCGAGCTGGAAGACCCAGGAGTCGATCGAGCTGGAACGCAATCCGCACTATTTGGGCGTGCCGGGACACTTCGACCGGATCGTCTTCCGGATCGTTCCGGAGAACGCCGTCGCGTACCGGGCGATCGTCGAGGGTAGCCTCGACGAGACCTGGATCGATCAATCCCTGAAAGAGCGAAGCGAGAGAGATCGCCGCTTTCAGTCGTGCTGCCGCGTCGTCGAGTTCTACAACCTCGACTACAACTACCTCGCCTTGAACAACCGCTCGCCGTTTTTCTCCGACTCGCGTGTGCGCCGCGCGATGACGATGCTCCTCGACCGGCCGGCAATCGTCAGCGGTCTCTATCACGGCTCGGCCCGCATCATTTCCGGGCCGTGGGCGCCCGACTCGCCGGCGTACGACGCGTCCGTAACGCCTCTCCCGTTCGATCCGGCGGCGGCGGCGGAGCTGCTCGATCGGGCCGGGTGGCGGGACACGAACGGCGACGGCACGCGCGACCGCAACGGGCGCGAATTCGAGTTCGACATTCTCTCCTCGGCTGGCTCGAGGATCGGAGGTCAGATCGACGAGGTCTTCGCGGGAGAGCTCGCGCGCTCCGGCATCCGGGCCCGCATACGACCCCTCGAGTGGTCGGCGTTCGTCGAGCGCGTCGACTCCGGCGACTACCAGGCGGCCTCGCTCGCGTGGGCGACGTCCGACGCCAATCCCGATCCCTATCCCTACTGGCACTCCTCGCAGTTCTCCCCCCACGGGGTGAACAACGTCTTCTACTCGAACGCGACCGCCGAC
>DASWDK010000227.1:0-6784 GCA_036395335.1 Thermoanaerobaculia bacterium | reverse complement strand
ATTTCCCGCGAGGATTGAAATGGCTCGCTATTCGATCGAGGAGTACGTCCGCTGGGAGGACATCGACGCGGCGGGGATCATCAATTACCAGGCCTACCTGCGGTTCTTCGGGCTGGCCGAGGCGGAGCTCTTGCGGTCGGCGGGGTTGAACTATCGCTTCCTCTTCGAGTCTCTCGGGATCTGGCTGCCGCGCGTGCGGGTCGAGTGCAATTTCTTCCAGCCGGTCAAGCTCGACGAGCTGCTCGTCGTCGAGGCGTACTTCAGCCGGATCGGCCACACGTCGATCCAGCTCGACTTCGAAGTCCGGCGCAAGACGGATCCTTCCGAGCTCGTCGCGACGGGCCGGTATGTTCTCGTCTGCGTCCGGCAGGGAGATTTCGAGCCGGTGCCCGTTCCCTCGGAGATCCGCGACCGGATCGCGCCATTCCTGGAACCGGCGCCGACCGCGCCCGCGCGCTAGTCAATCTCGCTTCCGCCGACCAGAGATCCAGGCGAGTATCTCGCGTGGAAGCGACTCCCGGTTGCCCCGTGTCACGGTCCAGAGCTCGACGTCCGGCCTCCGCTTGACGCGCTCGGTGAACCCGCCACCCCGAAGCGCCACCGTGGCGAGGACGAGCCGCCGCGCGTCAATCAGTCTCTCCACCGCCTCGATGAAGCGAGCCGAGAAGCACTCCATCTTGCCGATCTCGTCGATGACGTAGACGCCGGCCCTTGGAGAAAGCGCCAGCGCCGTCCCGACGAAGCGGTCCAGCAAGGCGACGTCGACGCCGTAGCGGCTCACCCGGTACTCGGACCGGATGGACACGTGCGCGAGGACCGCGCTCTCCCCGTCGAAGGTCTCGATCCGAAATCCCACGCGCTCGCCGCCCTTTCGGATCTCCGCGGTCGTGAAGCCGCGGATGCGCGCGTTGGAAAGGCCTTCCGCGACCCGGCGCACGACCGTGGTCTTCCCGGTGCCGGGAGCCCCGGTCAGGAGCAGCGCCGCTGGCGAATCCTTTGGCAAGAATGTCTCCCTTTGCGGTCCGATCTATACTTGGTTACACTTGTCCTTCATGTCCTACAAGTGAGGCAATCGTATGTCAAAGTCCGTTTCCGTTCGGCTTCCTGACCGTACCGCCCGAGCCCTCGAAGAGCTGGCAAGGGCATCGGAGAGGCCGAAGACCTATTTCATCGAGAAGGCGCTCGAGTCCTATCTGGCGGACCACGCGGACTACCAGGTGGCACTGGATCGCCTGCGGGACAAGGACGATCCGATCATCTCCACCGCACAGATGAGGAAGAGAATTGCCCGAAAAGCGCAGAAAGATTGATTACAAAGCCTCCGTACAGGGAGATCGCGGCAGGCTCGATCCTCCCGTCGCCGTGAGGATACTGAGAAGAATCGAGAAGGCGCTCGCCTCCGAGGGGCATCACGGGGAACCGCGTTCGGCCGCCTTTGCGGGACTCTACCGGCTTCGAGTCGGAGATCATCGCGTGATCTTCGCGCGGACCGAAGAGGGCTACCTGGTGCTTCGGATTGGTCGTCGGCGCGAGGTCTATCGCCGCGGAAGACCGTGAGATTCGACGAATCGAGAAGCCAAGCGGACAAGCAGAGCATTCGCGAAGAGCTCTGGTCGCGGCTCGAGGAATCCGGCGAGGCGCTCTTCCCCGGCGCGCGCGGGCGGATACCCAACTTCCGCGGCGCGGGCGTCGCCGCCGACCGGCTCGCGGTCACGCCAGAGTGGCGTCGGGCCCGGGCGGTCAAGTGCAATCCGGACTCGCCGCAGCGGCCGGTGAGGCTCCGTGCCTTGAGGGAGGGCAAAGTCGTCTACATGGCCGTTCCCCGCCTGCGGCAGAAGAAATGTTTCTGGGAGCTCGACCCCGGGAGGTTGCGATCGAAAGATCTCGCGAAGGCGGCGACGATCTCCGGCGCCTCCGCGCTCGGCCGCGCGGTGCATCCGCGCGACCTGCCGCACATCGACCTCGTCGTCGCCGGATCTGTCGCCGTGAACCGCCGAGGCGATCGGCTCGGAAAGGGAGGCGGCTACTCCGATCTCGAGTTCGCCGTTGGCCGGGAGGTGGGTGCGATCGACGAAAGGACCCGAATCGCGACGACAGTTCACGCCGTTCAGGTGCTCGATCGCGAGCTGCCGGTGACCGCGCACGACTTTTCCCTCGACCTCATCGCCACCCCCGACGGACTGATCCGCCCGAGAGGCTCGAAGAAGAGGCGGCCGGAAGGAGTCTTGACCGACCACCTCACCGATCGGATCCGCCGCGACGTTCCGGTTCTGCGCGATCTCGGCTTCTGATGGGAAGTCTGGCGGCTATCCTGCTCGTCGTGGCGGCCGGAAATGCCGGGTTGGCGCCGCCGAAGTGTGTGATTGCCCTCGCGCCCGTCGGCGACGTTCCGATCGAACGGTTCGAGGCGCTTTCGGAGACGCTGCAGGAAGCCTTCGGGTGCGCGGTGGAGATCGCTCCGGCCGTTCCGATACCGGCGTCCGCCTGGAGTGCCGAGCGGCATCAGCACCTCTCGACGACGATTCTGAGCGAGCTCGCCCGTCGGAAGCGTCCGGAATGGGAACGCCTTCTCGGAGTCGCGGACGTCGACCTCTACGTTCCGTCGCTGAACTTCGTCTTCGGCGAGGGGGATTCGCGCCGCGGAGTCGCCGTGTTTTCACTCGCTCGCCTTCACGGCCGTGACGACATCTTCCGCCGGCGCGCGGCGACGGAAGCCGTCCACGAGCTCGGGCATACCTACGGTCTGACCCATTGCGACGACCCGCACTGTGTCATGTGGTTCTCGAACACGCTCTCCGAGACCGACCGGAAGGGCACGCGGTTCTGTTCCCGGCACGCAAAGGAACTCGCCCGCTCCCGGCCGAGAGCGGCTACGGAGTGAAGAAATACCGCGTCAGGTGGAAGAAGACCGGCGCGGCGAAGCAGAGCGAGTCGATGCGGTCGAGCATCCCGCCGTGTCCCTCGATCAGGTTGCCGTAATCCTTGACGCCGCGGTCGCGCTTGATCGCGGACATCACGAGTCCACCCGCGAACCCGGCCAACGTGATCGCGAGGGACATCGCGGCAGCCTCGCCCGGTGAGAAGGGCGTCGCCCACCAGAGCGCCGTTCCGACGGCCGAGGCGGCGAGCACACCTCCGAGGAAGCCTTCCCAGGTCTTGTTCGGAGAAATCGCCGGCGCGATTCGATGCCGACCGAACAATTTCCCGAAGACGTATTGCAGAACGTCTGAGAGCTGGACGACGAGCACCAGGAAGACGAGCAGCTTCGCGTTGGCGCGGTAGCCCGGAATCTGCAGCATCAGGAGCGCCGGTGCGTGACTGACGCAATAGACGCACACCATCAGACCCCAATGGATCGTTGCGGTCCGCTCGAGGAACCGGTCGGTCCGCCCCGCGATCACGTTCGAGACCGCAACCAGGACGAAGGCGTAGACCGGAATCATTATTGCGAAGAGCCCGTACCAGCGGATCGCGATCAGCAGGTACTGGAGCGGCGTGACGGCGAAGAAGCTCCAGAGCAGAGTCCGATGGTCCTCCCGTCGCGTCGGAGCGAGCGTGACGAACTCCCGCAGCGCCAGGAGCGACATCAGGGCGAACAGAGCGATCGAGCCGATGCCCCCGGTCCAGACGGCGATCGTAAAGACCGCCACCATGAGCCACCAGGCGCGGATCCGGGCGTTCAGGTTGGCCGCGGTCGCGCGAGCGGCGTCGCTTCGCGCTCTGCGGGCGAGAACGGCGCCGAGCGCGCTCGCGACGACGAGAAGGGCCAGAATTCCTCCGACCAGGCGGACGAGCGTGGGATCCTTCACAGGTCTTGGAGCGCACGAACCGCGTCGCGCGCCCTCTCGAGAAACCGGGGCTTGGTCTCGTCCGACTCGAGATACATGGGCCGCCCGAAGACGACGCGGGAGAGCATCGGTACGGGAAGCATTTCCCCCTTCGGAAGAATGCGGTTCAGGTTGTCCAGGTAGACGGGAAGAAGCTCCACTTCCGACTTTTGACGGCACAGGTGATACAGGCCGCTCTTGAACGGAGCGACCTCCTCTCCCGATCCGCGGGTCCCTTCGGGAAAGACGATCAACGAAGAACGGTCTCCCATCTCGGCGACGAGCTGCTCGATCGTCGTTCGGGCCGCGGTGACCGTTCCACGTCCGCGCTCGATCAGCACCGCGCGGAAGACCTTCTCTGAAAAGTAGCGCCGGAGCGCGCCTCTTCCCCAGTAGTCTCGCGCAGCGACCGGCCGGGTGCGCTCGCGGGCGCGTGCGGGGAGAGCCGACCAGAGCACGACGAAGTCGAGGTGGCTGGTGTGATTGGCGAAATAGATGCGCTGCCGCTCGTCGGGCGGTCCGGAAAGGAAGAAGATCGAAGCGCCGCTCACGAATCGCGCGAGCGACGCGATCAAGCCGGCAATCATCGAGAGCCGATCTCCCGGACGATCCGCCGGGCTCGGAGGATGACCGTCACCGCGCTGCCGGCGACGACGATCCCGAGCGCGGCGTAGAGCGTCCGAGGGGGACGCCCGAGCGTGCTCTCGACTGCCGCCCCGAGGCAACCCACCGTCACGACGAACATCCGTTGCTGCTTCGCCATCGGTCCGGCGAAGCTCTGGGGAAGCCCGACTGAGCCTCCCAGGACCCGCACGTAGGCGGTGAGCAAGGCGAGGAGCGCCGCGAGCCAGCCGAGCGTGAGCCCCCACGGAATCGCCCGAACCGCGAGACCGGCTCCGATCAAGATGAGCGGGTCGGCGATGCGGTCCGGCAGGTCGTTCCAGATCTCCCCGGCGGGGCTCGCGAGCCCGCCTTCGACGGCGATCAAGCCGTCGACCACGTTGCACAGGAGCCGGAGCTGTACACAGACGGCGGCCGCGACGACCAAGGCCGCGCGGGTTTCGCCGCTCTCTTCGAGGGAGAGGGCGAGGAAAACTCCGGCAAGTGCCGCGAAGGCGACGCTCGCCGCCGATACCCCGTTGGGGCGGATGCCGCGGGCGGCGAGCCACCGCGCGAGGGATCGAATTGAGCGGCGCTCGCGCGTCTTCAGCGGGCGGCGGGCAGCCCCGGTCACGAAGTCATCTCCAATGGATCGAGTCGGATAGTGCCACAAACCATACCCGCGGCATGGAATCGCCGGGAATACGCCAACGTTTTGCTTGACGAGAGATCCCGGCAAGCGAACCGTCCGTGGATCGCTCGAGCGCACCGAACCCGAGCGTCGCCCGGGTCCGTAATTCGCGTCGGGCCCGGAGTGGGCCTACGAAGATCTCACCTGGAAAGGGGATTTGGATGTCTGAGTCTTACAACCTTCCGGTCGTTCCGATGCGCAACTCGGTTCTCTTCCCGGGCGTCGGGCTTCCGATCAACGCGGGCCGGGCCGGCACCCTGCGCGCGATCGATGCAGCCGTGAACGGGACCGACAAGCGGGTCTTCGCCGTCGCGCAGCGCCAGGACGGCGACGAGGTCGCCCCGGAGAGGCTCTACACGATCGGGACGATCGCGACCCTCGGCTCCGTCCAGCGCGGCCTCGGCGGAATCCGGCTGCTGCTGGAAGGGCAGTCCCGCGGGATCGCGCTGCGCTACGCGGCCAACAAGAAGGGTTACCTCGAGGCGACCGTGCAGCCCGCGCAGGAGATGACGCCGCTCGACCCGCGCGACCCGGCCTTTCTGGCCCTGCACCGCGAAGCGCGCGAGCGCGCGGCGGAGCTGGGCAGGAAGATGGGGCTGCCCGAGGAGGCGGTCAATCAGATTCTCGCGGAGGTCGACGAACCGGGGAGGCTCGCCGATCTCGTCGCCGGCTACATCGACATTCCGCCGGCGGAGCGGCAGGCCCTCCTTGAAACGCTTTCGGTCGAGGATCGGCTCCGTCGGGTTCTGATCCACGTCCAGCGGCAGATCGACGTCCTCTCCGCTCAGGAGGACATCCAGGAGAAGGTCAAGGAGGAGCTCGGCAGCCGCCAGCGGGAGATGTACCTGCGCGAGCAGATGAAGGCGATCCAGAAGGAGCTCGGCGAGGGCGAAGGCGCGGACGACGAGTCGTTGAAGGAGCTGCGAGCCAAGCTCGACGCGCTGGACCTCTCCGAGGAAGCGCGCAAAGAGGTCGACCGCGAGTGGGCCCGGCTGACCCGTATCGGACGGGAATCGATGGAGTCGCAGGTCATCCGTACGTATCTCGAGACGATCGCGGAGCTCCCCTGGAACACGCGGAGCGACGAGCATCTGGACGTCCAGGCGGCGGCGCAGATCCTCGACGAGGACCACTACGGGTTGAAGGACGTCAAAGACCGGATCCTCGAGTTCCTCGCCGTGCGCCAGCTCACGCAGGCCACGGAGAAGGCGAAGGAGACAGAGGCGGCGGCCGAGGCGGAGCCCTCGCCCGAGCCGGGAGCGCCGAAAGACGCGCTGCGGAAGTCCGCCCGGGCGCGGGGGCGGATCCTGCTCTTCGTCGGACCGCCCGGCGTCGGCAAGACGTCGATCGCGAAGTCGATCGCCCGTGCGATGGGGCGAAAGTACGTCCGCATTTCGCTCGGCGGCGCGCGCGACGAAGCCGACGTCCGCGGTCACCGGCGCACTTACATCGGCGCGATGCCGGGACGGATCCTCCAGGGAATGAAGCAGGCGAGCACGAAGAACCCGGTCTTCCTCCTCGACGAGGTGGACAAGCTCGGCGTGTCCTTCCAGGGCGACCCGGCCTCCGCCCTCCTCGAAGTGCTCGATCCGGCGCAGAACGACAGTTTTACGGACCACTATCTCGGAGTGCCGTTCGACCTGTCCGAAGTCCTCTTCATCGCGAC
>DASWDK010000226.1:0-6830 GCA_036395335.1 Thermoanaerobaculia bacterium | reverse complement strand
TCACGGCAATGTTCACGACGCTCGACGAGATGGTGAACCTGACCAACATCGGGACGCTGTTCGCGTTCATCCTCATCTGCATCGGGATCGCCATTCTGCGGTTCAAGGATCCGCACCGCGAGCGCCCGTTTCGGGTTCCCTTCGGGCCCGTTCTCCTTCCGGCGCTCGGAATCGTCTGTTCGCTCGGGCTGATCTACTACCTGCCTCCGTCCTCCTGGTGGCGTTTCGTCGGGTGGCTCGCGGTCGGCGCCGTCATCTACTTTCTCTACGGCTACCGGCACAGCCGGCTGCGGTACCCGCGGACGCCCTCCGCGCCGCCGACCTTCAACCCCGCGGCGATTCCGCCTCCCGAGTCGTGAGATCCGGAACCGCGCGACTCGAAGCCGCTCTTCGGAATCACTTCCAAGAGCGCCGTGCTACGCTCGAATCGGAGGTGAATTCCATGTTCCGTCGGTTCTTCCTCGTGCTCGCGGCGCTCTTCTTCTCCCGGTTGCTCCCGGCCGAAATCGTCACGCAGAAGTTCAACTGGTCGCCGGTCAACGGTATCCAGCGCCTCCGGTTCGACTGGAACGACATCGCGATTTCGGAGGTCCGGTTCGATCTCGGCGACACGTTCAAGCCGCTCCGGGTCTCGAGCGCGAAAGCAGTCGTCCGAGTGGACAACAATTCCGCGCGCGACCAGGAGGTGGGCGTCGCGCTCGCGATCTTCGACGCCGACGGGACGATGCTCGCGGCGGGCAGCGGCGGGATCAAGGTCGGCGACCTCGACAAGGGGGAGCGCGACACGTTCACCGTCCGGTTCCCCTACGTTTACCGGAACTTGAAAAACGCCAGCTACTTCTACCTGACTTTGGAGACGCGGCCGACCGGGAAGTGGCGGCCGAAGCCGAAACCGAAGGAGCCTGCCTCGGGCCAGTAGCTCCTCAAAAGGCGGTTCCCGGCACGTCCTTGCCGGCGTAGCCGGTCAGCTCGGCGTACGCGCGGCCGCCGACCGGCCGGCCCGCGTGGAGCCCCTTCACCCGGCATGCGCCTTCCCAGTAAGTGACTCCGGTCGAGGCGGAGGTCTCGAGCTCCTGATCGGCCAGAAGCGGCTCGACCTCGACGTCGAGCCCGATTGAGGCGACCGCGATCCGCCAGGCGGCGGGATAGCGCGCCCGCGAATGCGGGGAACTCCAGAATTTCGTCTCGGAGAGGCGCACCTCGCTCCAGCGAACCGGGACTGCCGTGCCGCGCCGGGCAACGAAGGTGCCGGATGAGAAGGCCGTCGCGCTTCCGTCGGAGCGCCGCATCCGGTAGAGCATGAGCTCCGAGCCGTCGTCGAGCTGGAGCGCGAACCAGTCCCAGCCCGCCGCCTCCGCCGGCAGCACCCCGGAACCCCACTCGTGGTCGAACCACGCGGTCCCGGAGAGCGGTTCCCGGCGGATCCCTCGCCGGAGAGAGCCGCGAGCGGTCAAGCGGGTGATGGAGACGTATCGCGAGAACTCGCGCGGGCCGGCTCCCTTGCGCGACACGCCGCTCTCGCCATGGAGGACCGGAGCCTTGACCGGCGAGAGCGTGAGCTCGAGGTCTCCGGCCCGACCGGAAGCGGTCAGGACGTGGATCCCGCCCGGTCCTTCCCGGGCGAACCAGTCCTCGTTCGAGACGTCCAGCCGCTCTTGCTCCGCCGATGCAATTCCGGGAAGGCCGAGATGGGTCTTTTCCTCGTACCGGAATTCCCGCCGGGAAACGTCGGTCCATGCGAAGTGGGCGAGGTGAACGTCCCGCACCCGGAAGAAGGTGAGCTGAAAGCCGTAGCTCGCCCCCGCCCGGTCGGTCAAGTGTCCCGTGTAGTACCACCACTCGACCGGGACCTCGGGATGTGCGCCGTGATCGCGGGGAAACGTGACGGACGGCGCGGGCGCCGGCAGGAGCACGGCGAATGTGAGCGCCGCGATCTGTTTCAGCACGGCTATTCCTCCGACAGCGCCGCCGCGGGATCCGTCGAGGCGGCGATTCTGCCCGGTACGAGCCCCGCGGCGACCGAGGCGAGGAGAACGGCCGAGGCGGCGGCCGCGAGCCTCCCGATCGGGACGCGCGGCACGAAGCTCCACCCGAACGACTGCGGGTTGATCACCCCGATCAGGAGCGCGGCGAACGCGGCGCCTGCCGCGACGGCGGCGACCGTCGCGACGCCGCCGGTGAGCAGAGCTTCGAGCAGAACCGCGCTGCCGATCTGGCGCCGCGACGCACCGAGAGCCCGCAGCAGCGCGAAGGACCTTCGCCGCTCGACCGCCGAGGCAACGAGCGCGTTGGCGATCCCGAGCACCGCGACGGCGACTGCGATTCCTTCGAGCGCGCGGGTCACGGCGAAAGTCCGGTCGAAGATTCGGAGGACCTGACGGCGGAGCTCGCGGTTCGTGGTGACCTCGACCGCGAAGCGGCCGCCCACCGCCGCGAAGATCCGGCGCCGCAGATCCTCGGACGAGACGCCGTGCCGGGCCAGGATCCCTGCGCTCGTCAGGCGGTCATCCCCGAAGAGATCGAGATAGAGGGACCGATCCAGGAGGATCGTGCCCCGATCGTTTGCGAAATCCCGGTAAACGCCGGCGATTCGAAAGGAGCGGAGCCCTTTCGGAGTCACGAGCAACGCCATGTCCCCACAGGACGCTCCGAACCTCCGCGCATACGGTTCCGACACGAGCACCTCTCCTCGACGGCGGGCGACTTCGGCCGTCTTTCGGGAGTCGCGCCCGTCCATGAGCGGCGCGCCGCCGGCGCGGGCGAGAACGCGGAAGTCGCTCGCGCCGACCGTCAGCGCGCGGCCGGAAGCGTCCGAGGCGTCGCGGACCCGAAACGGATCGACTGCCTCCACGCCCGAAACCGATTGCAGGAAAGGAACGATCTCGCCGGGCAGATCCCCGACGACGGCTCCGGCCCGGCCCGACGCCGGCCGGACCCACAGGTCCGCCCGGAGGCTCGACTCGACCCACGTCCGCACGGTTTCGCGCATCGACGCAACGGTCGTGATCATCGCGAGCGTCATCGCGAGCGCCATGGCGAGCGCGGTCACAGCGACCGCATTGCGCCCGAGAGAGCCGCCGAAGAATGCGGTCGCGAGCCGGCCGGCCGGCCCGAAGAATCTCGCGAAGGCGGTCCGCGTCGAGGCCGCTCCGGCGGAGACGGCGATCGGCGAGACGAGCGCGAGCGCGAAAACCACGAGCGCGACGGCGCCGAACCCGAAGAACGGAAATCCGGCGACCGGCCTCGCGCGCGAAAGCGCAGCCGCCAGGACGAGCGAGAGAGCGGCTGCCGCAGCGCGGGGCCCCGACCGGTGGCGCCGGACCTGCTCGGTCGAGCCCGGCCGCATCGCGGGAGCGGGAGGAACCCGGGTCGCCTCGACCGCCGGGAAGAGGACGGCGAGAAAGGAGGAGAGCCCTCCCGCGACCGCGGCGGCGAGGACCGGCGGCCCGAAGCCGGCCGCGGAGATCTTCGCCGTCGGCGCGTAAACGCTCGAGACGGTCCCCGATACCACGCGGAGAGCGATCCGCGCGAGGACGAGGCCGCCGATCTCTCCCAGGAGCGTTCCCGCCGCGCCGACGGCGAGGCCCTCGACGGCGAAGGCGGTGAAGATCGAAGCGCGCGACGTCCCGAGCGACCGGAGCGTCGCGATCTCCGGTCGGCGGCGCAGAACCGAGATCGAAACGGCGTTCGCGACGAGGAACATCCCCACGAGAAGCGTCAGCGAGCCGAGCGCGTTCAGGTTGAAGCGAAACGCCCTCGCCATCCGGCCCGCCGCCAGCGCCGCGCGCCCGGCCGGCTCGACCGAGAGGCCTGCCGGCAATCGACGGGCGATCTCGCTGCGCACCGCATCCGCCGAAACTCCCGGGTCGAGGACGACGTCCACGCGATCGACGAAGCCGGTCTTCCCGAGGAGCCGTCCCGCCGTGAAGAGGTCGGTGACGAGAACGTCGCCCCCGGCGGCGCGGGCGAGCCCGGAGAGCTCGAGCAGACCTCCCACGACCACTCGGGTTCGAACGCCGCCCGCGACGAGCGGGACCGGCGACCCGATCCGGAAACCGTGGCGCGACGCGAAAGAGACCGGGAGCAAAACGGTCCCCGAAGTGAGGAGTCTCGCTCGCTCCGCGCCGGTCGTCGGCGCGACGAGGCGCATATCGCGGACCGCTCCCTCGGCGCCGTAGTCCGTCCCCAGGACGGAGACGACCTCCCCGGATCCGTCGGCGAGGACGGCGCTTCCGGAAACGAGCGGCGCGAACGAACCGATCCGCCACAGGAAACGCAGACGCTCGATCGCGTCGATCGGCACGCCTCGCGCTCCGACCACAACCAGGTCGCTCTTTCCCGCCACCTCTCGGGCCGCCTCGCGAAACGACTCGGTGATGCTTCGGTTGGCATGGTGGATCGCGGCGACCGCGGCGACGCCGACCGCAACGCCGACGACGGGCAAGAGAGCGCGGATCGGGCGACGCCGAGCGGGTCCGATGACGAGGGCCGAGAGGACGAGTCGAAAGCCGGTCACGAGAAGCGCCCATCCCGCAATTCGACGATGCGGTCCGCGCGCCGCGCGGCCGCCGGCGAGTGGGTCGCGAGAAGAAGTGTCACGCCCCGTTCGCGCCGTACGTGGTCGAGGAGTTCGAGGACCTCCTCGCCATGGCGCGAGTCGAGGTTCCCCGTGGGCTCGTCGGCGAGAAGCAGACGCGCGCCGGTGACGAGACCGCGCGCGATCGCGGCCCTCTGCATCTCACCGCCGGAAAGCTCGTAGGGATGCGCCTCGCCGCGTTCGGCGAGATCCACGCGGTCGAGGAGCTCGCGCGCGCGAAGGTAGGCGTCCTTCTTTCCATCCAGAAGCCGCGGCAGTTCGACGTTCTCGCGGACCGTCAGATGCGGCAGCAGGTTGAAAAACTGGAACACCACGCCGACTTCGCGGCGGCGATAGAGCGTCAATTCGCTCTCGGGGAGAGCTCCGATGTCGCGTCCGCCGACCCGGATCGACCCGGAGGTCGGACGGTCGATTCCCGCGACGAGGTGGAGGAGCGTCGACTTGCCGCCCCCCGATGGGCCGACGATGGCGAGGAACTCGCCGGAGGAGACCGCGAGGTCGACCGTGTCGAGGGCGACGACCGGCCGCACTCCCGAATAGACCTTCGAGACCCGCTCGCAGACGACCGCGGGCGCCGAAGAAGGCGCCGCGCGCGCATCCGGCGACGACACGCGCCGGAGGATATCGGATACTTGTCGCGCGTGTGGTCCCCCCTCCAGCGCGCCTGGCGCCAGCGCGCGCTCGTGCTCGCGCTCGCGCGACGCGAGCTCCTGGCGCGGTATCGCGGCGGCGTTCTCGGTTTTCTCTGGTCTCTCTTGAACCCGCTGCTCCTCCTCCTCGTGTACGCCACCGTCTTCCGCCTCGTTTTCACTCCGCGTTCCGACGTCCGTCCCTATGCGCTCTTCCTTTTCGCGGGCGTCCTCTGCTGGGGCTTCGTCTCCTCGGCGCTCCTCGACGCGGCCGAGACGTTCCGGGCGAACGGCCCGCTGCTCCGCAAAACGACGGTCGCGCCGGAGGTCTTCCCGGCGGTCGCAACCGGCGCGCGGTTCGCGCATCTCGTCCTGGCGCTTCCCGTGCTCGCGGGCGCGATCGCGCTTGCGGCGACGACGGGGAGCGTCCGAGTGGACTCGACCGTGCTGCAGTTCCCGCTGGTTCTCGTCCTTCTCGCCACGATGGTCCTCGGCCTCGGACTCGTCATCTCCTCGCTCTCGGTCCACTTCGGGGACGTCCGCGACCTGCTCGCCAACCTGCTCACGCTCACCTTTTTCCTGACGCCGATCCTCTATCCGATCGAAGCGGCACCCGGCAGACTGCGGTGGCTTCTCTGGCTGAATCCGTTCACTCCGTTCTTCGTCGGGATCCACGAGAGCGCGTTCTTTTTCCGGCCGGTCCCCGCGACTGCCTGGGCGGGAATGGTCGTCTGGACCTTGATCGCTCTCGCCGCCGGGGCAGCCGTCTTCGAGCGGCTGCGCGACTCGATCGCGGAGGAAGCGTGACGGCTCCGTCGGCGATCGACGTCCGTTCGGTCACGAAGCTCTACCGGCGCTGGGGCAGAAAGCGCTCGGTCGGGACGTTCAAGGCCGCGCTCCTCTCCGGCCGTCCCGGCCGCGCGCTCGCGCCGGACGAGGCGATCCCGGCGCTGACCGACGTCTCGTTCGTCGTCGCTGCCGGAGAAACCGTCGGCGTCGTTGGACCGAACGGCTCCGGTAAGTCCACGCTCTTGAAGCTCCTGGCGGGGATCCTCCGGCCGACCGCCGGCTCGATCTCCGTGCGCGGCCGGCTCGCCGCACTGCTCGAGCTCGGCGCCGGATTTCATCCGGAGATCTCCGGCCGCGAGAACATCGAAATCAACGGACTCCTGCTCGGGCTCACCCGAAAAGAAATCGCAAAACGCTTCGACGAGATCGTCCGGTTCGCGGAGCTCGAGGAATTCCTGGACGCTCCGGTCAAGACGTACTCTTCCGGGATGGCGGTTCGGCTCGGGTTCTCGATCGCGGCCCACTGCGATCCGGACGTGCTGCTCGTCGACGAAGTCCTCGCCGTCGGCGACGAGGCTTTCTCCCGCCGGTCTCTCGAGAAGTTCGCGGAGTTCGAGCGCGCGGGGAAGACTCTCCTCTTCGTCTCGCACGATCTGGGCCTCGTCGCCGAACGCTGTCGCCGCGCGATCTGGCTCGACAGGGGAAGCGTCGCCGCTGACGGTCCGGCCGGAGAGACCGTCACCCTCTACCGGGAGAGCGTTGCCGAGCGAGAGGCCGCACGGCGCGCACGAGCCGTGCCGGCCTCGGGCCAGGCT
>DASWDK010000225.1:0-3462 GCA_036395335.1 Thermoanaerobaculia bacterium | reverse complement strand
CATCGTCGAGTTTCCATCCCCCGGCTCCTGGGGGCTGGGATTCGTGACCGCGACCGCCTCGGGCGAAGCCGGAGAGAAGTCGGGCAGGAGACTCTGCAGCGTTTTCATTCCGAGCGCGGTCAATCCGACGACCGGCATTCTTCTACTCGTGCCGGAGGAGCGCGTCACCTACCTCGACATGACGCCGGAGCAGGCGATGAAGATGGTCGTGTCCGCGGGGGCACTGGTTCCGGGCCGTCCGGCCTCGCCGACGGTGGCCTCGAACATGCCAGTCGACGAGGTTCCCCGAGGTTAGTCTCTCCGAACGAGATCCCTCGCTTCGCTCGGGATGACCGGACGCCGTCCGGTCAGATAATCCGTCTGTGACGAGCGGCTCGGGCGAGCGCGTCCGCCGGTCCGGCCCGGAGACTGGCCGGTTTACGGGCCGTCGTCTGCGCTCCGCCCTTTCCTCGTGGCGTGCTTCGATCCGCGGCGTCGACGTCCTCCTCGCGAGCGTGTTCGCGGCTCTGTCGCTCGGGCTGGGCGCGTACTTTTTCGCGCGAGCCAACGCGGCGGTCCACCTCGCCTTCTCGGAACGCGCGCAGCGTCTGCAGACGGCGGTCACCGACAGATTGCTGCTTCCGCAAGAAGACCTGACCGCGCTCTCGAGCTTTCTTGAGGCGGCGGTCGAAACGACCCGCCGGCAGTTCCGACTGCTGACGGGTTCGATGCTGGTGCGCCATCGGCTGGTCTACGCGTTCGAATGGCTTCCCGTCGTCCGCGAATCGGAGCGCGCCCTCTACGAGGAGGAGGCGCGCAACGCAGGCCTCACGGGCTATCGCTTCTGGGAAATCGCCGATGGGAAGCCGCGCGAGGCCGCCCAGCGCGACTTCTACGTCCCGATTCAATACATGGAGCCGCCGAGCGCTCTCGCCCTCGGCTTCGACATCGCCGCCGATCCGCTCCGGTGGGGGACCGCCGAGACGGCGCGCGATTCGGGCGTGATCGCGGCGTCGCAGCCATTCGGACTGCTCGAGGACGCGGGGAAGCCGGATGCTCAGCCGGTCGTCGCCATGTACGCGCCGGTGTACAAGGAAGGAGATCCCGCGTCGAGTGCGGGACGCCGCGCCGCGCTCAAGGGCTTCGCGATGGCGCTCTTCCGCGTTGCCCCGGTCGTGGACAGCGCGGCTGCGGATGTGGACGCCTCCGGCCTGGGTCTCGTTCTGCGGGACCGCGAGTCACGGGAGACGCCATTGCTGGCGCAGCGACCCAGGGACGCGGCTTCGCTGCCTCGGCGAGCCGGTTTCAGTCTCGAGTTTCCGGTTCAGTTCGCCGATCGCCGCTGGGCCTTGACGGTCTTCACGCTCCGCGGCGCCTTCCTCCCCGCGAAGCGTGGGGCAATCGCGATCGCGTCGGCCGGCATCCTGGCCGCGCTTCTCGCCTTCGCCACGGCGACCTCGCTCCGGACGATCTCTCGGCTACGCCGCCAGGTGGAGAAGGTCGGGCCGTACCGCCTCGTCGCGCTTCTCGGCGGCGGCGCGATGGGCGTCGTCTGGGAGGCGCGCCATGCCCTGCTGCGGCGGCCGACCGCGGTCAAGCTGCTCGCCCCCGGCGTGCAGGGCGAGCGCGCGCTCGCGCGGTTCGAGCGCGAGGTCCAGTTGACGGCGGGCTTGACGCATCCGAGCACGATCGCGATCTACGACTATGGCCGCACGGCCGACGGCGTCTTCTACTACGCGATGGAGCTCTTGCGCGGCATCAACCTGCTGCAGCTCGTCGAGCTCGACGGACCACTACCGCCGGCGCGCGTCGTACATTTGCTGCGGCAGGGGTGCGGCGCGCTCGCGGAAGCCCACGCTGCGGGTCTCATCCACCGCGACGTGAAGCCGGCGAACCTGATGGTCTGCGTTTACGGCGGCATCCCCGACTTCCTGAAGGTCCTCGACTTCGGGCTGGTCAAGGACGTCGGCGTCGTAGAGGGCGCACCGAAAGGAGTGGCGGCGGAGCGGACCCCCCCCGGCGACGCCGCGCTCTCGCAAGACGGCTCGCTGCTCGGAACGCCGCTTTACATGGCGCCCGAAGGGATGAGCGATCCGTTGAAGGTGGATGCGCGCGCCGACATCTTCGCGCTCGGCGCCGTTGGATACTTTCTGCTGACAGGCAAGTCGCCTTTCCCGGGGCGCACCGCGATCGAGGTCTTCCGGATGGAGCGCCTGGGGCCTCCGCCTCCTCTCTCCCGGGTCGCGCCCCATCCCGTGCCGGGCTCGCTCGAGGAGACGATCAGCTGCTGTCTCTCGTTTCGCCGTGAGGACCGGCCGGGCTCGGCGGAGGCGCTCGACGCGATGCTCGAATCGTGCGCCGGGGTACCGCCGTGGAACGTCGAAAACGCGCGGGCCTGGTGGCGGGACCGGGGCCCGGCGGCGCTCGCGTCGGCTCGCGCGCGCCGCGAGGAGCGGGATCAGGTCCTGATCCTGGCCTCCGACTCCCGCGCCCGCAGCTGACGGTTCGCCTGCGGGGGCAATAGAATCGGGAGCACCAAAGCGAGGTCCTGCATGTTGACCGTCGACGGTGCCTTCGACCGGATTGGCTCGGCTCTCCAGCAGAAGGGTTACAGGTTCACGAACGAGGGGAAAGGTTCCGACTCCTCCGAAGACCGTCTCGCGGTCTTCACGTCGCCGGATATGTCGGTGCGCGTCTGCTGGAACGACAAGGCGCGGCTGCTCGTTCTCGAGGTCGACGCCGACGGAAACTGGGTCGAGTTCGCGAGGCGCAACTTCGGCCCGAAGGGCCTCGAGGAAACCACGGTCGACGCGCTGGTCCGCGCGGTCGGCAACGAGGTCGCCGAGACTTCGACCGACTCGGATTGAGCGGCAACGGCGGTCGGGCCGTCGGAACGCTCTAGGTCTTGCCGGAGCTCGAGTGCCCGAGCTCCTTCGAGCGGGCCGTGGCGACTTCGACGGCGTCCATCAGAATCGCCCGGAGCCGGTTGCGCTCCAGGCTGTGCAGGGCGGCGATCGCGGTTCCGCCCGGGGACGTGACGAGATCTTTCAGGATCCCCGGATGAGTCTTCAAGACTTCGGCCATCTTGGCAGCTCCCAGCACGGTCTGGATGGTCAAGGCCGTGCTGACGTCGCGGGAAAGTCCGACGCGGACCCCGGCGTCGCTCAAGCCCTCGATGATCTGGAAGATGTACATCGGACCGGTTCCAGAGAGCCCGGTGACGGCGTCGAGCTGATACTCCGGAAGCTCGACGACGGTGCCGATCGACTCGAAGATTTTCCGGGCTTCCGCGGCATGCGGGGACTTCGCGTGACGCCCGAGACACAGAACCGTCGCGGAGAGAGAGACGACGGCGGCGACGTTGGGCATCGCGCGGACGACGGGCAGGGGCGCACCGAGGATCGATTCGATCTGGTGGGTCGGAAAGCCGGCGGCGATCGAGATCAGGAGCTGGCCCTCGGAGAGCGCGGGCCGGATCTCGGT
>DASWDK010000224.1:0-3247 GCA_036395335.1 Thermoanaerobaculia bacterium | reverse complement strand
CACCAGCCGGACGTTGCCCGAGGACTTGGTCGCCGATCCGTAGGAGGAGACCTGGAGAAAGTCCAGCGATACGGGCGTTTTGAGCCTCTTGGCGAGATCGCAGAGGAAGAAGACCGAGCCCTTGAGGATGCCCACGAGGAGGACGGGGCGGCCGTCCTGGTCCCGGTCCACTTCCGAGGCGATCCGGGACACCCCCTTCTCCAGGGTCTCGGCGTCGATCAGCGTGCGGCCGAGTTTCATGGACACCGCGAAGAGAGGGAACCCGTGTCCGGAGTTACAATGAGCGTTCTAGCGATCATTTCAATGTCAGCGGAAGCTCAATCTCTCGAGCGAGACTATATCCGGCTGACGGAGCGATTCAAGGCGCTTTCGACCTTCGACGAGTTCCTCCAGGGGATTCACCGGGCCTTCCTTCCGATCCTGAGCGGACACGTTGTGGATCTCGGTCCCCTCTACGGAGAGTTAAAGCGTCTCTCCAAAGCGGCACGCGCCGGCATGGGCGAGCCGCCGACGGAGCTGCTTCGCGACCTGGAGGCGAAATTCGACGCCGCCGGCTCGCAGCTCCGCGCGGTGGACATCCGACTGTCGCCGTCTCTCACCCGCCGTTACTTCGAGAAGGTCCGGCCCACCGACGCGAAGATTCCGTTCCACCTTCTCCGCTTCTACGCTTCGTACCCGCAAACCGACGAGGACCTGCTGGACAAGGTGGACTACCTCGCGACGGTGCTGGCGGCCGGGAGCCCCGACCCGGCCGCTCTTCTTCAAAGATCCCGCGGCGAGATCCGCGAGCTCTTCGACTCGGTTCTCGCCGGCTCGGCCTGGCCGCGCGTTGACGACGACACAGCGACCGAGATTGCGCGGGCGTTCGACGAGGTCGCCGCGCAGATCGCCTCGGTAACAGGGTTCGGGAGTCTCGCGGAGGAGGGGTGGATCGAGAGCCTGCGAAACTTCAAGCGGCAGGTCTCCCGCGGACTGGCGCACCCGGAGATTCTCACGGCCGCGGCCTTGTGCAGCCTGGCGGCCCGCGCCGCCTTCCGCCGCCTCTATGAGAGGGAGGAGCGCATCCTGCGCGGCGCCACACGCCGGATCGAAGAGCTCGAACACCGGTCTTCCCTCGGGGAGATGGAGGGCTCGGCGGCGCTTAGACTGTTCGAAGACGCACGCCGCGAGCTCGACCGGCAGATCGCGGAGGGCTCCGTCCGCTGGCGGCAACTCCTGGAGGCCCAGCAGGCAGCCTCCGAGGCTTTGAAGATGCTCGGCGCGCCCGAACTCGGCGCCGATGAGGAGACCGGCACCGAGGCGGAAGCGACGCTCGGCGGACTCGAGGATCCCTTCTGGGGACCCTGTCTGCGGCGGATCCTCTCCGCCCTCGGGGACGGCGACGCGGTCGAGTCGCTGGAAGGGTCGAGGAATCTGGCGCGATGGAAGCTCGAAGCCTGGGAGACGGACGCCGCGCGGCGGCTGATCGCTCGACAGCCTCTTTCGAAGGGCGACCGCGCCTTGGTCTTCGCCGCGGCTCTGCGGATCAAGGCCGAGGACGAGACCGAGGCCACGCTCAAGTGCACGGGCTCCCGGGTCTCGGATGATCTGCAGCGAGAGGCGCGCGCGACGCTCGCCCACGCTTCGAAGCTCGACCGCGCGTTCGCCGATCTCGCCGGCGCCGGCCAATCCTCCTCCGAATCGGGTGAGCAGATTCGCTGCTGGACCCGCACCCGGCTGCGCCTCCTCCACGCCACTTCCGCCCTCTGGCTCGCGCTCGACACGCACTGAGAGCGAGGCTGCGCCTCGCGTCCAAGATCCAAGTCCAAGGTGACGATGGATGTCTTGACCTTGGACCTGTTGCATACTTCCGGGCCGGATGAACGAGCGCACAGAGCCCGCGCCGGAGAAAGAGGGAGCCGCCGAGGCCGACCTCGTCCAGAACCGGTTGAACAATCTCCGGCGGATCCGCGATCTTTCGGACGCCTATCCGTTCGATTATCCCCTGACCGATTCGGTCTCCGATGTCGTCCGGCGGCACCGGGAAATGACGGCACAAGACCTGGAGAAGCTCGCGGCGACTGTCAGGACGGCCGGCCGGATCCTCGCCCAGCGAAACCAGGGAAAGGCCGGGTTCCTCGACCTGTCCGACGGGTCCTCGAGGCTCCAGCTCTATGTCCGCAAGGACGCGGTCGGCGAGCGAGGGTGGGAGCTCTACCGCGCCCTGGATCTGGGCGACTGGATCGGTGTCGAAGGGGAGATCTTCCGAACGCGCACGGGAGAGCTGTCGGTCAAGGCGCGTCAGGTGACCTTCCTGGCCAAGTGTCTCCGTCCGCTTCCGGAAAAGTGGCATGGCTTGAAGGATGTCGAACGGCGCTACCGCGAGAGGCACCTCGACCTGGCCGTCAACCCGGAATCGCGCGCGATCTTCGAAAAGCGAGCGGCGATCATTCGCTTCCTGCGCAACTTCCTGGACGCTCGCGGATACCTCGAGGTGGAAACGCCGATGATGCAACCGGTCCCGGGAGGCGCGCTCGCCCGGCCTTTCGTGACGCACCACAACGCTCTGGATCTCGAGCTCTATCTGCGAATCGCGCCCGAGCTTTACTTGAAGCGACTCGTCGTGGGGGGCCTGTCCCGCGTTTACGAGATCAACCGCAATTTCAGAAACGAAGGCATCTCGACGCAGCACAACCCGGAATTCACGATGCTCGAGTTCTACCAGGCCTACGCACGGGCGGACGATCTGATGACGCTGACCGAGGAGATGCTCTTCTCGCTCGTGCGGGAGGTGACCGGAAGCTCTCAGACGGTCTGGGGCGGCGAGACGATCTCGTGGGAGCCGCCCTATCGGCGCGTCACGATGCGGCGGGCGGTGATCGAGGCGACACGGACGGATCCTCGCGGCGCAGTCACGGAAGGGGAGCTCTCCGATGCGTCGGGGTTGCTGGAGGCTGCGCGGCGATTCGGAGTGGAGAAGCCCGAGCGGTTCGCCGGCAAGAAGGGCAGGCTCTTAGCGGAGCTCTTCGAGGCCGTGGCCGAGTCCCGGTTCGTGCAGCCGACCTTTCTGCATGAGTTCCCGACGGAGATCTCGCCGCTCTCCAAGCAGGACCCGAAGGACCCGGAATGGGTGGACCGCTTCGAGCTCTACGCGGCGGGGATGGAGATCGCCAACGGCTTCTCCGAGTTGAACGACCCCGTCGAGCAGGAGTCGCGATTTCGCGAGCAGGCCCGGCAGCGGGAGCGGGGAGACCTCGAGGCCCCTCCC
>DASWDK010000223.1:0-8002 GCA_036395335.1 Thermoanaerobaculia bacterium | reverse complement strand
CAGGCGGCGCACCTCCGTGTGCGTCGTGACCTCGGATGTCACCGGATTCGCCTCGCCGTCGATCCAGATCTTCGCCGTCCGCGCGACTTTGAATCCCTTCTCCTGGTCGATTCCCTGCGGCGCCCGGAGCGTGAGCTTGAGAACCCTCGCGCCGCCGGCGCTCCGGTCTGCTTTCTCGGAGACGAGCTGCGCGCCGGCCAGGTCTTCTAGGAGCTTCTCCGCCGAGCGAAGCAGGTCGAGGATCCGCAGGGCGTCGAGGTCGCGCACCGCGTCGGCCGGACCTCTCGAGTCGCGCCGGCCGGCCTGCTGGCGCGCGGCCTGCGTCAGGACGGCGTCGTCGTACACCAGCCGGAGCGGCTGACCCGCTCCGCCGTCTTCGGCGACGATGGTCGCGCGTCCCTGCCGAGTCCGCTTCTGTCCGTCTTCCTCGAACTCGCCCTTGTTCTCCTGGGTAATCCGTGCGCGAATCGCTTCCCGTGCACGGAGCTTCTCGAGCGCGGCTCGCAGATCGTCGAGGCTGGTCGCGAGCGCCAGCGACGCCGGCAGCAGCAGGACGACCGCGATCCACGCCGTCCGCCTCATGCCCGCCGCTCCGGTCTCGAGGCGATCGTGTACAGGCCGAACCCGACCCCGATGAACATCGCCGCGCCGCCGACGAGGAGCACGACCCGGAGCAGCTTGTGGGTCTCTTCCGGCGGCGGGATGCACGACAGCACGATCGCGAGCGCGGTCATGAGAAAGCCCGACCCGTTCGCGATGACGTTTCCCGCGCGTCCCCCCGGAATGGGAATCGCTCCGGGCGCTCGCGCGGTCTCTCGCGAGAGGGCAATGCACGACGCGAACATGTAGAGATAGGGAACGAACGCGAGGATGGTCGTCAGATCGGCAAAGAAGAGGTAGGCATTCTGAACGGAGGTCCCGACCGTTGCGAGGAAAGTCAACAGGACCGCAACGGCTCCCTGCGCGATGAGGGCGACGGCGGGAGTATTCCAGCGCGGATGGATCTTCGAGAAAGCGGGAGGGAGATACCGGTCGAGGCCGGCCACGAAGAGGAGCCGCCCGCTGCCGGCGAACCAGGCGGCCAGGCCTCCGAGTCCCGCGATCGCCATCAGAAGCGCCGTCGGTGTTCCGAGGAATTCCAGCCCCACTCGCGCGCCCGCCGTCGTGACGGCCTGGTTGATGCCGGTGACGATCGAGGTCTGGGCCGTCGGGAGAGCGACCAGGAGAGCCAGGGTTCCCACGATGTAAACGAACGCGATCGACGCCGCGGAGATGAAGATCGCGCGGGGCAGGGTCTTCCTTGGCTCGACGATCTCTTCCGAGACGATCGGTGCGAGCTCGAACCCCGCGAAAGCGAAGCAGAGCTTGGAGAAGACGAGAATGAGTCCGAGCTCGGAAAAGCGCGGAAAAAGGAGTCCGAGGCGGATCGGATTCGCGGGGCCGAAACGGATCAAGACGAGGACGGCGATCAGAATGAGGAAGACGATTGGGAGCCAGTTGCCGAGCCCGCCCAGGTTCTGGATCCATTTCCCGGCCTGCCAGCCGATCACGCTGACGACGATCGCGATCAGGAGGAGCGCGAGCGAGGCGGTGAGGCCATAGACATGACTCTGCTCCAGTTGCGCGTAGCGCGTGCCGAAGATGTACAGGCCCATGCCCGCCGTCGCGAGCGCCAGCGACGGGTAATAAAAGACGTTGCTCATCCAGTAAGACCAGCCTGTGACGAACCCGTGGACGTCGCCAAACGCGCGCTTGGACCAGGCGTAGAGACCCCCCTCCTGCGGAAACGCCGAGGACAGTGCAGTGATGCAGAGGGCGTTCGGCACGAAAAAGAAGACGCTCGCAGTCACCCACAGCCCGATGGAGGAAGGGCCCGACGCCGCCGCGAACGCCATCCACCGCGGAGAGAGAATCGCCGCGACGTTCATGAGGACGAGGTCCCGCGTGTCGAGCTGCCGGCGGAGTTCCGCCATCGCCCGGATCATAGAGAATTCCGAGGGATGAACCTGAAAGGCGCCGCGCCGGAGAAGTTCGGCGCGATCAAGTCGTTCTTCTATCGCTTGTGGGCGGAGCCTTCGGTCGAGCCGATGCACCGGCGCATCGCAGCCGAGGTTCCGATCGAGAAGGGCCATCTCCTCGACGTCGGGTGCGGCGGCGGGAAACTCGATCATTTGATCGCCGCCGCGCGGCCGAACGTCCGCGTCGTCGGCCTCGACGCCTCCGAGCCGATGCTGCGGTCGGCCCGGAGGCGTTTCGTTGGGTCGAACGTGGAGTTTCGCCTCGGCATGATCGAGGAATCCGGGTTTTCCTCCGAGTTCGACTTCGCGCTCACGGTTCTTTCGTTCCACCACTGGGAGGAGCCGGAGAAAGGGTTGGCCGCGGTGCGCCGGGCGCTCGTCCCGGGAGGGCGTTTCTGGATCTACGAGATGGACCCCCATGCGCCGGAGGGGGCGATCCGCCGCGACCGCGGCGCCGTCTGGGGATTCCTCCGGATGCCGGTTCGGATGCAGCGCGCGTTGTCGCGGGATCACGGGTTCACGGTGGCGGAGGTGGACACGCTGGTGCGCCCGGTCGTCGAGAAGAGCGGCTTCGGAGCTTTCCGCATCCATCGAACTGGTTCGACTCTTCGGCTGGAGCTCACCAATGTGGCAAGTGGAGACCTGACCCCCAATGTGGCAAGTGGAGACCTGACCCCATGAACCTCGTCGCGGCGATCGGCCGCACGCCGCTCTTCGAGCTCGATCGGATCGCGTCGCGATTCCCGGGATTGAGGCTCTTCGCGAAGGCCGAGCACCTGAATCCGGGAGGCAGCGTGAAGGATCGCCCCGCGCGGGCGATGATCTTGGACGGCATCGACCGGGGCGCGCTCTCGCCCGGCAAGACGATCCTCGAGGCGACGTCGGGAAACACGGGCATCGCCGACGCGATGATCGGCCGTGCCCTCGGGTTCCGCGTCGCACTGTGCGTGCCGGCGAACGCGTCGGCGGAGCGCCGCGGGATCCTCGATGCGTACGGCGCCGAGCTCTTTTTGACGGACCCGCTCGAAGGAACGGACGGCGCCATCCGCAAGGCGCGCCAGCTCGCGGCCGCGCGCCCGGATCTGTACTTCTATCCGGACCAGTACTCGAACGCGGCGAACTGGCGGGCGCACTTCGAGACGACCGGCCCGGAGATCTGGGAGCAGACCGGGGGCCGCCTGACTCACTTCGTCGCCGGTCTCGGAACCTCCGGGACGTTCGTCGGCACAACACGTTTTCTGACACAGAAGGACCCTTCGATTCGCTGCGTGTCGGTCGAGCCCGACGCCCCGCTCCACGGCCTCGAAGGGATGAAGCACATGGCCTCTGCAATGGTTCCGCCGATTTACGACCCGACGCTCGCGCACGCGCGCCTGGAGATCGCAACGGACGACGCCTACGCGATGTGCCGCCGGCTCGCGAAGGAGGAAGGCGTATTCGTCGGCCCGTCCTCGGGCGCGAACGTCACCGCGGCGCTCCGGGTCGCCCGCGAGGCGCCGGAATCGGCGACGATCGTCACGGTTCTGCCCGACGGCGGAGGCAAATACCTCTCGGGAGAGCTCTGGAGGGAAGCGTGATCTCGGTGGCGAAGAAACTTCTCGAGGAGATCCGCGCGCACGGCCGCGATACCTATCCGGAGGAATGCGTTGGGGCCCTTCTCGGTCGGAAGGGGGATCCGGCCAGGGTGGTCGAGCTCGAGAGGATCGACAACATCCGAACCGAGCGCGCGCGGCGCTACGAGATCTCCCCTCAGGACTACCTTCGCGTGGAGCGGCTGGCGTCGGAAAAGAGCCTCGCGCTGCTCGGCTTCTACCACTCTCACCCCGACCATCCCGCGGCCCCTTCCGCGTACGATCGGGAGCACGCCTTCCCCTTTTTCCATTATGTTGTGTGCGCCGTGGCCGCCGGGAGAGCCGGCGACGTCACGGCCTGGACGCTCTCGGAGGAGACCGGCGAGTTCGAGAGAGAACCGATCCTCGAAGAGGAGACGTAGGTAAACGAGATGGCCCGCATTTTTCTGCCCACGCCTTTGCGGCCGTATGCCGACGGCGCCGCCTCGATCGACGTCGAAGCCGCCACGGTCGCCGCCGCGCTCGAAGAGCTCGTCGCCCGGCATCCGCAGCTCCGAAAACACCTCTACGACGATCGAGGAAAAGTCCGCTCGTTCGTGAACTTCTACAAGAACGACGAGGACGTCCGATATCTCGATAAGGAGGGGACAGAGCTCGCGGAAACCGACTCGCTCTCGATCGTGCCGTCGATCGCGGGGGGCGCGGAGGACCTGTCGAACGAGGAGATCCGGCGGTATTCGCGCCACCTGATCATGCCGGAGGTCGGAATCGACGGCCAGAGAAAGCTGAAGAGCGCGCGTGTGCTCGCGATCGGCGCGGGAGGTCTCGGCTCGCCGCTCGCGGTCTACCTCGCGGCCGCGGGGATCGGAACGATCGGGATCGTGGACTTCGACGTCGTCGACGACTCGAACCTCCAGCGCCAGATCCTCTACGGAGCCTCCGACGTCGGTCGGCCCAAGCTCCAGGCCGCGGCCGAGCGCATCCGGGACATCAATCCGAACGTCCAGGTCGTCCCCTACGAGACGCGGCTTGACAGCTCGAACGCGCTCGAGATCTTCCGCGAGTACGACATCGTCGCGGACGGGACGGACAACTTTCCGACGCGCTACCTCGTGAACGACGCGTGCGTTCTGACCGGAAAGCCGAATGTATACGCGTCGATCTTCCGGTTCGAAGGGCAGGCCTCGGTCTTCTGGGCGGAGAAGGGGCCCTGCTACCGGTGTCTCTACACCGAACCCCCGCCGCCCGGCCTCGTCCCGTCGTGCGCGGAAGGGGGAGTTCTGGGGATCCTGCCCGGGCTCCTCGGCGTCATCCAGGCGACCGAGACCATCAAGCTCGCACTCGGAAGCGGCGATTCTCTGGTCGGAAGGCTCCTCCTCGTCGACGCTCTTTCGATGAGGTTCCGGGAGCTGAAGCTCCGGAAGAATCCCAACTGCGTCGTCTGCGGCCCGAATCCGACGGTCACGCGGCTCATCGACTACGAGCAGTTTTGCGGCATTCCGCAGGAGGCGGCCGCTGCCCGAGCAAACTCGAGTGGAATCCCCGAGATCACCGTCCAGGACTTGAAAGCGATGCGCGACCGGGGCGAGGACTTCGTCCTGGTCGACGTCCGCGAGCCGCACGAGTTCGCCATCTGTGCTTTTCCGGAGTCGGTGAAGATCCCGCTCGGGACGCTGCCGCAGAACCTGAACCGGCTCTCGACCGCGGACGAGATCGTTGTGCACTGCAAGATGGGGGGTCGCAGCGCCAAGGCGGTGCAGTTCCTGCGCGACGCGGGCTTCCGCAAGGTGCGCAACCTCGCCGGCGGAATCGACCGCTGGGCGCAGCAGATCGACCCCAGGATGCCGAGGTACTGACTGAATCGACGCCTCGGAATCGTGGTCCTCTTAGTCGGGCTCGCGGGATTCGCGTTCGCCGGCATCCAGAGGAGTGCCTACGACACGGCCGAGGGGAAGATCAAGGCGGCGGTCTCGAGCGAGGAGAGAAAAAAGAAGGACGCGTGGGAGACGGCTCGCTGGCTCTCTCTCGGCGCCGCCGTCGTCGGCCTCGTCCTCGTGATCCTGCCCGGGAAGAAGGAATAGCCGGGTCTACCCCGCGGTCACGCCGCTTCCCGACGGCTCCTCGAGAAGGCGGTCGATCTTCGCCGCGAGGATGAAGTCGTTTTCGTGGAGCCCACCGATCTTGTGCGTCCAGAGAGTCAGCTCGACCTTGTTCCAGTGGATCGCGATGTCGGGGTGATGGCCCTCTTCCTCGGCGAGGTCCGCGACGCGATTGACGAACTCCATGGCGGCCCGGAAGTCGCGAAACTCGAAGCGGCGGACGAGGCGGGTGCCCTTCTCGAGGAGCGCCCAGGCGGGCGTGGCGGCCGCGTAGTCACGCGCCTTCTCCTCCGTCAGCGGGGGGATCCCGCCGCGGCACGGGATGCAGGTCTTCGAGGTCAGCTCGTGAGCGTCCATCACCACTCCCTGTTCACCGGTCGACGAGCGCCATCAGCCGCTCGTTGTAGCGGGGGCCGGCGACCTTCTCCGGCGCGAGCGCGGAATCGAGCTCGACAACTTCGGACGGAGAGAGCGCGAGTGCGGCGGCGCCGACGTTCTCCTCGAGATATCGCCGCCGTTTCGTGCCGGGGATCGGCACGATGTCATCGCTCTTGTGCAGCAGCCACGCGAGCGCAACCTGGGCGGGAGTCGCCCCCTTTCGTGTCGCCAGCTCGCGAACGGAGGCTCCGGCGCGCATGTTCGCGTCGAAGTTCTCGCCGGCGAAGCGGGGATCGCCGCGCCGGAAATCGTCTTCCGGGTACTCCTCCGCGCGCTTCGCGGTCCCGGAGAGGAAACCGCGGCCGAGCGGGCTGAAGGGGACGAGTCCGATGCCGAGCTCGGAGAGGAGCGGGATGATCCGCGGCTCCAGATTCCGTTCCCAGAGCGAGTACTCGCTCTGAAGAGCCGAGATCGGATGCACCGCGTGCGCGCGGCGGATTGTCTCTTCACCCGCTTCGGAAAGGCCGAGAAAGCGCACTTTGCCTTCACGCACGAGCTCCGCCATCGCTCCGACGACGTCCTCGATCGGCACCGCGGGATCGACCCGATGCTGGTAGAACAGGTCGATGGAATCGGTTCGGAGCCGCGAGAGCGACGCCTCCGCCACCTCCCGCACGTGCTCCGGACGGCTGTCGACGCCCGCAGGCTTGCCATCCACGATGCGGAAGCCGAACTTCGTGGCGATCACGACCTCGTGTCGCCTTCCTGCCAGGGCGCGCCCGACCAGGTCCTCGTTGGTGAAGGGGCCGTAGACCTCGGCCGTGTCGAAGAACGTGACTCCGAGGTCGAGCGCGCGGTGAATCGTCGCGATCGACTCCGCTTCGTCGGCGTCGCCGTAGGACTGGCTCATCCCCATGCAGCCCAGACCGAGCGCCGAGACCTCGAGTCCTTGCCGACCGAGCCTTCTCTTCGGGAGCGCGATCACGGCGGAATCCTACGTCACGGTCTGCCGCGGGCCCTCCACATCGGGTGCTCGAAGGAAAGGTAGAGAAGGACCGAGCCCTCGTGGCGATTTGCGCCGACGCCGACCGGGAACGCGATTCCTGGGACGATCTGGAGCCCACCCGCCGCGTTGTACGCCCAGCGGATTCCCGGGCTCACGAAGAAAGAGTTCTCGCGCTTCGCTCGGCCGGGACCAGTCACGGACTCCGATTGGAGCCAGACTGTCTCGAGCATCGCATTGAAGGTCGGGCTCACGGTCCAGATGAAGCTCTGGCCCGCGTTCGCCGTGGTGAGGCTCGCCTTCTCGCCGCGCTCGTTCCGCGCGGATCCGGTGTAGGTCGCTCCGACGTTCGTGTGCGTGACGATGCGGCTCGAGAGAACGGTGCTGGCCGCGATGACGACCTGGAATCCGACGCCGCCCGTGCCGAGGCCTCTCTCCTCGTCTCCAGTCGGAAGGAGGACCGTGAGCCGAGGCGTACAGGCGAACTTCGTCTCTCCGCTTCCTGCGAGTTGATAGCGATAGTTGACGGCGAGGTCGCCGAGTCCGGAGTGCGTGCCCGTCTCGCCGGAGACGCGCTGATACGGGACAGTGAAGCTCAGCTGGTGCGCCTGCCGTGGAACCGGCCACTCTTGCGTGAACGTCTGGATCCAACCGCCTCCGCGCATCCGCTGGAACGCGTTGATGTGCTGGACCACTCCCTCCTCCTGGTTGTACGCCTCTTCCATCAGAAAGCTGTTGTCCTGGATCGGCGGGGGGCGGTCGTCTCCCTCGCGGGCGAAGACTGTCCGAAAAGGGGATGAGGCGCGAGGGGAAGCGCGAATGCAAGCGAGAAGAAGATCCGGCCCGCGCCGCGGATGGCTGGGAGGCAGGGACTCGAACCCCGATTCACTGGTCCAGAGCCAGTTGTCCTACCATTGAACGACCTCCCAGTCG
>DASWDK010000222.1:0-10845 GCA_036395335.1 Thermoanaerobaculia bacterium | reverse complement strand
TTCTTCAAGCTTCCCCCGCAGTGCGGACAGATCTTCAGAGGCTTCTCGCCCATTCTCTGGATGGCTTCGGTCTTGCGGCGGCAGGACTGGCAGACGTACTCGTAGATCGGCATATCGTGAGAGCTGTCGGCGATCAGCTGTCTGCGAGCGTTCCCCCGTCCGTTTTCCATTGTAGCTTTCGAACGCCCGCCGCCTCTTTGATGCGGACGAGGTCGAGACAGAAGAACGCGTAGAGAGCCCGGGCGTTCTCGGCCACCGTCGCCGGCCCCCTCTGACACAGAAGCTGTACCGGCGTCCGTCCGTCGACGAGCTCACAAAAAGCAACCTCTTCGGGCGTGAACAATCCGGCCGGGATCTCGCCGCTCGACCTCTCGAGCACCGATTGTCCCGAACCGAGGCGCTCGATGAACCGCCGAACCGCGCGCGCCCGGCGGATGCCGTCGACGATGACCTCCGCGATCGGCAGGTCGATGCGGATCGTCTCGTCGTCGCGCCGGGACCCGACCTCGAAAACGACTTCCCCGCTCTCCCAGTCGAAGGCCCCCCAGAGGATGGCGCGGACCTGCTCCGCGATCGCGCGTTCGAGCGTCGGCTGGTCGAGCAGCTCCAGCCGCAGAAGGATCTGGCCGAGTCGGACGCCGTCTCCCGCCAGCCTCGTCTCGGCGCTCACGACTGCGTCTTCCGGCAGCGTCCCCTGGCGAATCAGGTAGGTCCCGAGACGAACCTCCGGCTCGTCGGAGGTGGCGAAGACGACGACGCCGCTGTCGAGAAAGATTTGCCGGTGCCGCGGGCCGCTCGCGACCGACAGCGCTCCGGGCACTCGGTAGCGTTCGATCGTCGCGAGGATCTCCGGCAACGGAGTGACCGCGAGGTCGCCGCGATACTCGAACTTCTTTTCCATGAGACGGATTCCGACCATGGTAACCGAACCGTCGCGGTTTCGGGCGCGGCCGGCGTCTACAATCGCCGCGTGATCTCGGTTTCGGAGGCCTGCGCGATTCTCGATCGGGCGGTCCTGCCGGGCGAGGTGGAGTCCGTCCCGATCGCCGACGCCCTCGGAAGGATTCTCGGAGCCGACGTCGTCTCCGACGTGGACTGGCCGCCGTTCGACACCTCGGCAATGGACGGCTATGCGTTACGCGCCGACGAAGCACAGGGGAGCGACGGGCTCCGGGAGCGGGCCGGCCTCGTCGCCGCGGGTGACCCTCTCCCGCCGCCGCTCGCGCGAGGCGAGGCGGTGCGCGTCATGACGGGAGCACCGCTCCCGCGCGGCTCGGATGCCGTGGTTCCGATCGAGGAAATCCATCGAGAGGCCGGGCACGTTCGGTTCGATCGCGCACCGCGAGAGGGTGCTCACATCCGGCGGCGCGGCGAAAGCGTCGCGCGCGGCACGGTGCTGCTCTCGGAGGCGCACCGGCTCGATCCGGCCGGAATCGCGCTCGCCGCCCTCGCCGGCGCCGACCCCGTGCGTGTGCGCCGGCGGCCTCGAATCCGCATCGCGACGACCGGAAACGAGCTCGTCGCCGCAAGGAAAACGCCGCGCGAGGGACAGATGAGGGACTCGAACGGTCCGATGCTCGAGGCGCTCTGCCGCGCACGCGGCTGGATCGTGACCCGCCGCGAACCGGTCGAGGACGAGCCGGGAGCAGTCGAGCGGCTCTTCACAGAGCCGATCGGAGACGTGGATGCGCTCGTCACGACCGGCGGAGTCTCGACAGGCGACCTCGATCTCCTGCCGCCGGCTGCGGAGCGCGCGGGATGGGAGATGCTCTTCCACCGCGTCGCGGTGCGCCCTGGAAAGCCGGTCGCCTTCGCACGAAAGGGCAAGACGCTGTGGTTCGGGCTCCCGGGCAACCCCGTTTCCGCCTCGGTCTCGTTCCATCTTTTCGTCCGCCGCGCGCTCGACCGGCTGGAGGGAGTGGAAGAGCCCGGACCTACGCAAGTCCTGGCGCGGCTCGCGGTCGCGCTCCCCTCCGGGGGCCCGCGCGACACCTACCGGGACGCGTGTCTCATGGAGAAGGAGGGCGAGCGGAGGGTCGAACCGCTTCCGACCGCGGGCAGCCACGACATCGCGACGCACGCGCGCGCGAATGCACTGATTCGGATTCCCGCCGCCGGTGGCCCGCTCGCCGCTGGCTCGCTCGTCACATGCGTGCTCCTCGAGCGCTGAGGAAGCGGAAGGCCGCGGTCGAGCCCACGCGGCGGCCGCATCGGACGCCCGAGGTTCTGCAACGGCGCGCACTCGCCGCCGACGGGGTACCGATCGCCTACACACTCTGGAGACGCCCCTCGCCCGAGATCGTGATTCTGGCGCCCGGGTTCTGGAGACGGCGCCTCGCGAGAGAGAACGTGTTCCTCGCGACGCACTTCTTCCGGCGGGGCTACGACGTCGCCGCGCTCGACTTCCGGGGCCATGGCGGGAGCGGCGGCTCGTATGGGTTCGGAGCCGCGGAGACCATGGATCTCGCGGCGGTTGCCGACGAGCTCTCTGGCGAGCACGGGCCGTACGCCCGCTTCGCCGTGATCGGACTCTCGATGGGCGGCTCGATCGCGGCGGAGACCCTCGCACAGCGTCCGGACCTCCCCTGTCGTGCACTCGTGATGATCTCTTCGCCCGCGGACGTCTCGATGCTCCGGCCGCGCCCGCTGTCGCGCGACGCGATGCGGCAGCTCCGGTTGCGCCATGCGCTGCGAATGCCCCGAATCGCCATCCGCCGCCTGCGCGGCCCGAAGCTCCGCGCGGCGGAAGCGGTCGCGAAGCTCTCGATGCCGAAGTTGATCGTGACCGCCGAAGGCGACTGGCTCGTAGACCCGTCGCAGGGGCGCCTCCTCGCCGAGTCGGCGGCGCCGCCGGTCGACTACGTCCATCTCGATCTTCCCGGCTCTCTCCACGCCGACGCGCTCGTCAAGTTCGTGCCGCTGACTCTCCTGCGCGTGCTCGATCGCTGGCTCGCTCGGTGGGCGCCGCCGTAAGGGGCACGTTTAGGTTTTCCTAAGACGGAAAATTCGCGCACGGACCGTGCAAGTAAAATCTGCGCCGTGTCGGAACGTCGTGTCGTCATCACCGGAGTCGGCTGCCTTTCCCCGAACGGGAACGGGAGAGAGGCGTTTGCCGCTGCGCTCAAGCTCGGCGCGAGCGGCATCGATCGGATCTCGCTCTTCGATCCGGAAGGGCTGCCGGTCACGATCGCGGGAGAGTTGAAGGGCTTCGATCCGACCACGTGGATCGGCGCAAAGGACATCCGGCACGTCTCGAGGGCGGTGCCGATGGCGATCGCCGCCTCCGCGGAGGCGCTCGAGGACGCCGGGATCGATCCGGCGCGGCTGTCGCTGGAAGATCGGCGCGGGATAGGGGTCGTGCTCGGAACCGGAGGCGGCGCGATCGAGTTCACCGAGCGGATGTACCACCTCTACTACACCAACCAGACGAAGAAGGCTTCGATCTATTCGATCCCCTCCGGAACCATCGGTACGCTGTCGTCCGAGATCTCGATGCAGTTCGGGTTGCGCGGGCTCTCTCACGTCATCTCGACGGGCTGCGCTTCCTCCACGGATGCCCTCGGCTACGCCTTCCGCTCGATCAAGTTCGGCGTCGGCGGCGACGCACTGCTCGTCGGCGGGGTGGATGCGACCGTCGTCCGGGGGATCATGGAAGGCTTCGTGATGATGCGGATTGTTTCGACGTCCTGGGAACGCCAGCCGCCGCGCGCTTCGAGGCCGTTCTCCGCAGACCGGGACGGCTTCGTACTCGGAGAAGGGGCTTGGATGTTCGTGCTGGAGGAGCGCGAGCGGGCGCTCGCGCGCGGCGCGAGGGTCTACGCGGAGATCCGGGGGTACGGCGCGACGTGCGACGCGCACCACCGAGTCCGCCTGGACGAGACCGGAGAGGAGCCGGCGCGCGCCATGTCGCTCGCGCTCGGGGAGGCGGGACTCCCTCCCGATGCCATCGACTATCTCGCTTATCACGGCACGTCGACGGCGCTGAACGACCGGGTCGAAACGCGGGCCGTGCGGCACGCCTTCGGCCGATCGGCGCCCCGGCTGCCCGGCTCGTCGATCAAGTCCATGATCGGTCACCCCCAGGGCGCCTGCGGCGCGGCGGGGGTCGCGGCGACGCTGCTCGCGATGCGCGACTCCTTCCTGCCGCCGACGATCAACCTCGAGACGCCGGACTCGGAGTGCGACCTCGACTACGTCGCCAACGAGTCGCGCGAGACGTCTTTCGAGCATGCCCTCTGCAACACGATCGGGTTCGGATCGAAAAACAGCGCGCTGGTGATGAGCCAGGACTCGTGAGTCTCCTCGTACCGCCCCGCACTCCATCCCACGAGATTCTCGATGATCCGAACATCTCCCAGGAAGAGATGTGCCTCTCGCTCCGGGACCTTTCCCTCGTCCATCGATGGTGGGGAAGCGCACGGGCGCTCGAAGGCTTTCTCGTCGGTCACATGCGGCGCCTCGGCGTCCGGCGTCCGGTGCTCCTCGACGTCGGAGCCGGCTCGGCCGACGTCTCGCGACGGCTCGCCCGTTCCCTCGCTCGCTCGGGACATCCCGCGACCGTCCTCGCCTCGGACGTGCAGTGGCGCCACTTGGTCGCCGGGCGCCGAATGGCCCGCGACGCCTTTCCCGTCGTCTGTGCAGATGCGTTCGCGCCCCCGTTCGGGGAGAACTCCGTGGACTGGATCGTGTCGACGCTCTTCTTTCACCATTTCTCCCCCGGTGAGAACTCCCGTCTGCTCGCCTCGTTCGCGCGAATCGCACGGCACGGGTTCGCGATCCTCGACCTGACCCGGCATCGCATTCCTCTGGGGTTCATATCCGTCGCCGGGAGACTCCTCTTCAAGACGCGCATTTCGCTCCTCGACGGAATCTCCTCGGTCCAGCAGGCGTACACGCCGGAGGAGGCGCGCCGGATCGCCCGCGACGCGGTCCCCGGTGCGGAGGTGGAGCGCATCTTCCCCTTCCGGTTCCTCGTTTCCACGAACGCTTGACGGAGAGCTTCGACGCCGTCGTGGTGGGTGCCGGCCCGGCCGGCTCCGCGGCGGCGACGATCCTCGCCGGTACGGGGCGGAGCGTTCTCATCCTCGAAAAGGACGTCTTCCCGCGGCACAAGGTCTGCGGAGAGTTCCTCTCGGCGGACGCTCTTCCGAGTCTGGATCGCCTCGGGGTGCGCGAGGAGGTCGAGGGCGCGACCACGGAACGCATGGGACGCGGCGCTCTCCACCTTCCAAGCGGGCGGTTCGTTCCTTTTCTCCTTCCCCATCCCGCTCTCGGCATCTCCCGATTTCGGCTCGACGACCTGCTCGCGAGACGGGCAGGAGACGCCGGCGCTGACCTGCGTTTCGACGCGCGGGTGCTCGCCGCCCGACCGGATCGCCTCGGATTTCGAGTCCGCTTCACTCACCGGAAAGGAGAGTGCGACGTCGAGGCCCGCGCCGTGATCGGCGCCTGGGGCCGGTGGGACGCGCTCGATCGCGCGCTCGAGCGGAGCTTCCTCGGACGTCGCTCGCGGTACCTCGGCTGGAGCCGTGACTACGGCGGAGAGACGGCGTTCCTCGATGGTCAAGTGCGCCTCTATCTCTTCGCGGGCGGATATTGCGGGCTCTCTCGGGTCGAGGGCGGAGCGGTCAACCTCGCCGGAGTCGTCTCGGAGAGGATTCGCACCCGTTCCGGCCGTGGCTGGGAGGCGATCGTGGACCGGGGGCGCCGCGGAAATCCGGCTCTCGACGCGGACCTCGCGAAGCTGACGGCGGGCCCGGTCGGCTTCCTCGGGACAGGGCCCGTGTTCTTCACGGCGAAGCCCCCGACGGAAGACGGAATTCTGATGGCCGGCGACGCCGCCGGAGTTCTCGACCCGTTCTCGGGGGAAGGCCAGGCCGCCGCGCTCGCGAGCGGGATCCTCGCGGCGGAAACCGCGGAACGCCTTCTCTCGGGAGAGCTCTCGCGAGAAGACTGCGCGCGGGCCTATTCCGAGGCGTGGCGCCAACGCTTCGCGAGGCGTTTCGCCTGGAGCGCCGCCTTCCGGCGGCTGATGCTCAATCGCTGGATCGGCGCGGTTGCGGGGCGCGTCGCGGGGAAGAGTCTGGTGCGATTCGCGATCGCCGCGACCCGGCACTAGAGCTACAGCCCTCGCGCCCCCTCCGGCGTGAAGATTTTCGGATCGAGTCGGGCCACCCGGTAGTCGCGGTACTCCAGACGGGTGACTGCGCGCGACGCCGCACCCAGGAGCTCGCGGATCTCCATCTCGGAAACGATCTTCCTGCCCGACTGGTCGCGGAATTTCGTGAATGTCACGGCGCGCGCCTCCCTCCCCGAGGCGAGGAAAAACGCGACCCGGCAGGGAAGTTTCGCCTGATCGTCGACCGACAGGACGACACGCGGGTACGACAGCTTCGCCGACTTTCCCGTCAGCTCCAGAATCCGGCAGCTTCGCCCGTCGACGGTCTCGCTCTCATCGGTTGCCTTCGCCGCGTAATCTTCCGAGAAGCGCAGCCTCGCGACGTCGCCGAAAGACGCGCCCCCGAGCAGACGCTGGTTGGGCGTGATCGGAACCGGGTTCGTCGAGCCCGGCACGAGGAGCCACATTTTGTCGCCGTTCGTCAGGACTTTTCTCCCGCTGTTCTTCCCGCCGCGAAAGACGATGAGACCCTTGTCGCGCCCCTTCACGTACACGTCGAAGTTCGCGCTGCCCGTCTCCTTGCCGTCCATGACCTGCGTCGCGCGAGCGGAGATGATCGCCTCGTCGAACGCGTTGCGGGTCGCATCGACTGCCTCGAGCAGGCCCTGCACGTCGCCGGAGCTCTCCCCAAACGCCGGGGACGCCGCGAAAACGAGAGCGACGAGAAGAGTGACCGGTCGTTTCATGGACCTTTCCAACAGCGCCAACCCTCGTCGTCTTCCTTCTAGACGTGTGTGAGCGCCTCGACGATCGAAATCCGAGAGGCACGGCGCGCCGGAAACCACGAGGCGACGAGCATCGTGCCGACCATCGCGGCGACGCCGGCCACGTACGCGAGCGGATAGAACTTGACGTTGATCGGCATCCCGTGGGTCGCCCCGGGAGGCGGAGGCAGGACGATTCCGGACGCGTTCAGGATCGCCCGGACGACGAGCGCGACGAGCGCGCCGGCGACGCAGCCGGCGACGGCGAGCACCGCCCCTTCCGCGAGGAACATCCTCTGGACGCCGACGGGCCGGGTCCCGATCGCGCGCAGCGTCCCAATCTCACGCGTCCGCTCGGTGACCGACATGGTCATCACGATCGCGGCGGAGAGGATCACGATCACGACCAAAACGGCCCCGACGAATCCGAAGATCCCGATGTACAGAAGCTTGACCTGGCCGTAGAAGACGGCGAGCTCAGCCCAGTGGCGGATCGCGATCGGAAACCCCGCCGCCGCGAGCGATTGCTCCAGCCGTTTCGCGGCGCGTCGTTCGTCCGCCCCTTTTCGGAGGAAGACGACGAGCTTCGAGACGGTCTCCGAGGTCTCGAGGAGCCTCGAGACCAGCCCGATGCCGGCAGCGAGGTATCGGTCGTTCAGCTCCTTGATCCTCACGTCGACGAGCCCCGACACGACGCCGTCCACCGCGTTCAACGACCCGTCCGGGGTGGTCGCCATGAGCGTGATGCGGTCGCCGGTCTTGACGCCGAGCGCGGAGGCGAGGCCAGTTCCGAGAACGACATCCTCGCCGCCGGCGCTCGACAGATACCGGCCGGCGACGATGAGCTCTTGCGGCAGGGTCGCGTCCGCTTCCGGCTGCGGATCGACGCCGACACCGAGATAGGGCACCGACTTCGCGCCGTTGGTCGCGAGGCCGACGAACTCGATCCGCGGCAGCACCGCGACAACGGCCGGATCGCGCGCGGCGATCGCGCGAGCCCGGCCCGCGTCGGGAAGCCCGAACTCCAGCGTCGCCTCCTCGTTTCGAGCGACGGCCCGCCGATCCACGATCTGGAGGTGGCCGATCGAGCGGATCGTGCCTTCCTTCAACCCTTCGAAGGACTGCGCGATGAACCCCCCGGCGAGGGCGAAAGCCGCGAAACCGAACGCGACGACGGAGCCCATGAGAAGCGTCCGGCGTTTCTGCCGCACGAGGTTGCGCCCGGCGAGGCTCCAGGAGTTCATTTGTAGCGGCGGCTCGACGCCGCCGGAAGAGAGCAAACGGCCGCCGTGCAGCATCCCATGGCGTTTGCGCGAATCACGGCGACCTTCAGCAAGGAGCTCATCTCGCGCGCGTGTCCGACGCGATCCGGCCGTCCTGCAGCGAAACCACCCGCCGCGCCCGGGCGACGACTCTCGGGTCATGGGTCGCGAACACGAAAGCGACTTCCCTCTCCTCCCCCATCGCCCGCATGAGATCGAGGATCTCGTCGGCCGTCTTCGAGTCGAGGTTGGCGGTCGGCTCGTCCGCGAAGACCACCGCGGGACGGTTGGCGAGTGCCCGGGCGATCGCGACCCTCTGGCGCTGCCCGCCGGAAAGGAGGTCGGGCCGCACGCCGGCTTTCTCGCCGAGGTTGACCGCCGCTAAGAGCTCGAGCGCCCGGGCGCGCCTCTCCGCCGGGCCTTTCCCGGCGAGACCGACCGGATAGGCGACGTTCTCCTCGGCGGAGAGGACCGGGATCAAGTTGAACATCTGGAAAACGAATCCGAAACGGTCGCGGCGCAGGTCGGACTTCGCGTTTTCCGTGAGGCCGGCAGCATCGTGCCCTTCCACGCAGACCTCTCCCTCGTCGGGCGCGTCCAAGAGACCGAGAAGATTCAAGAGCGTCGTCTTGCCCGAGCCGCTCGGGCCCTGGATGGCGACGAACTCCTCTGGACCGATCTCGAGCGAGACGTTCCGGATGGCGGGGACGATTGCCGCCCCGAGCCGATAGGACTTCGAGACCGAGCGCGCGGAGAGGAGGACTGTTCGAGTCTCGCTCGGGTGCAAAACCTGGAAAGTCTAGCCCGAGTCCGTGTGACGTCGTTCAGAAGCCGTAGCCGGCGCGGTCGAAGCCGTCGCGAAAATCAAAAAGCCGCCCGATCAGAGCGGCCCTTTTGAGGTCGAACTGCGACGGTGATTGCTAAACCGACCTTACTTCTTCTTGCAGGTCGTTTCCCAGGCATCGGCCCACTTGCCGTCCGAGCCCTGCACCTGCCCCTTGTAGAGGACCTCCCGGTCGTTCTTCTTCGTGAAGGTGTCGCGGTATTTTCCTTTCGCGCCCATCATCACGCCTTCACTCATCCACGTGATGCTGTTGCCTTCCCAATCCTTCGCCTCGCCGTTGCTCCAACCGCCCCAGCCGTCGATGGCGATCCGGTCCCACTTCTTCTCCGCCGAGTCGTAGCCCCAGTACTCGTCCGCCTCCAACGGCATCGTGTTCTGCGCGGTCTTCTTCTCCTTGTAGTGCGAGACCTGCCAGCGGCCGCCCAGCTCATTGTGGACGGATACGGTGCCCTCGGTCGCGTGCTCCGGCCCCATCGGTGAAGCAAAGGTCTTCCCCGCGCACTGCCAGTTGCCGATCAACCCGGAGAGTTTCGACATTTCCGGCGCCGTTTTCATCATCTCGGTCGACGCCATCGGTTTGCCGGCCACCGGCTTCTTCATCTCGTGGACGGCCTGGCCGAGACAGAGTGACGAGGCCGCGAGGAGAGCTCCTCCAATCAGTGTGGTCGAGCGCATTTTCATTTTTCCTCCACCTCTTTTGCAGCCGCGATGCTACCACCGCGACGCGACGGGTTAGGCCGCCTTTCTCGCGTGCTTCGCCTCCCAGGCGGGATCGGACGGCGATCGCCTCTCGAACGCCATCTTCAACCGGTGAAGTCCGGCCGTGGCGAGCGATCCGAAGACCACGGAGAGCACGAGCGGCCATGGGCCTTCTCCGATGAAGATGTCGCTGCCGGTCTTCTGGACGAGAATCGCGAAGACGAGATTCACGGCCACGTTTTCCAGCAGCTTGAAGGAGACCGAGCCGCCCGACGCCCGGGCCACCCAGGGGAAGGTCTTGACCCCCTCGATCATGAGGAAGACGATCAGCGACCGTCCCAGAAAGTTGTCCCACGCCTGAAGGTTGACGCTCATGGATTCCTCCTGGGCGTTGGCGGTTGCAAGCCATGTGCACGAAATGGGTGTGGCGGAAGCGCATGGGAATCGAACCCACCCATCCCGGCGGAACCGGGACGCCTACGGATTTGAAGTCCGCGAGGGCCACCAGGCCCCGGGCGCTTCCGAACCGATTATGTCGGAGCGCGTTGAAGACTTCACGAGCCGCGTGCTATTCTGCGCGGCCTTCGCGTGGGGCTGTAGCTCAGCTGGGAGAGCGCCTGAATGGCATTCAGGAGGTCGACGGTTCGATCCCGTTCAGCTCCACCATTACTTTCCGCCGACGCATTCCGATAAGGAACACTGCAGGATCGAACGTCGACCGACGTCGGGGGCCGGGGGGCAGAGCCCCCCGCACAAAGAAAGCGCGACGGGCGTCCCGCCCTCCCGCAAAGCGGGAAGCGGGACGGTTCGATCCCGTTCAGCTCCACCACCTTCTTGGCGACTTCCCGCGATCTTTCGGTTGCGCGCCGGGTCAGGGGCGGGTCCGATAACGCCGGGTCCTCGCCGGGTCGTGCGTGCGCCGCGCGGAGCGGCTTTGGGTGCGGATCGCGCGCCGGCGGGCCCCTACTCGGACCTCGCTGCTTGATGACGTAGCGGATCTTTCCCGTGGCCCGCGAGGATTGGCTCGGTCTCCAGAGGCTACCTCCAGTCGCCCACGGCTACGAACCCGGCCCAATAGAAAGGGTGGGTGCTCTGGCGCTGCGAGCGGCGCTGTCGGAGCACTTCCAAGCTCGCCTCGTGGACGGCCTCCACCGTACT
>DASWDK010000221.1:0-1572 GCA_036395335.1 Thermoanaerobaculia bacterium | reverse complement strand
ATCCAGTAGGGGACGTAGAGGATCTCGGGAATCGTCATCCGGCCGTCGGAGACCGAAAGGAAGCCTTCCGAGTCGATCTCGGTCGCCGCGACCCGCACTCCGACGCCGATCGAGATCGTCACTGTTCCGTCCTCCCCGGGTCCGAGCGTCAAGTCCGCCGGTTCGACGCTCGGAGTGACGGCGGAATCTCCCGCCGATGCGTGGGCTTCGATCGAATAGCGTACGGTCGCCGCCGACTGGTTCTTCACTGTGAACGTCCTCGAGAGCGTGAAAGGAACCGTCTCGGTCGTGACCCTCCCGAAGCTCGCGCTCGTTGGCAGGACCAGGCTCTCGACGGTGGATGCCGCGGCGAGGTCGATGTCGCCGGAGCCGCGGGACATCACCCTCTCGAGACCGATCTTCCCCGAATCGGTTGGCCGCGCGGCGGTCTCCGTCAGTGCCGCTTTGACGAGCTCCGGGGTCCAGCCGCGATGCTTCTGCTTGACGAGGGCTGCGGCGCCCGCCGCCCGCGGAGCGGAGAACGAGGTCCCGGCCGCGAAGTCGAAACCGCTCGCGTTGTAGAGGGTACTCGCCCCGCGCGGCGGATCGGGGGCGGGGAAGCGATTCTCGCCGCTCGGCGAGTCGTCCTGGCTCGGCGCGTAGCTGTCGAGCCCCACGGTCGCGAGGTCCGGCTTGATCTGGAGGTCCGGCGTCGGGCCACGCGAGGAGAACGACGCCAGGCGATCGGGGGTCGCCGTACCGGCAAACGGGGGCGTCCCGGACGGCGCCGCCCGCATCTGCCCGACGGCGGGAGGCGAGGAGTTCGCCGCGATGAAGCTCTTCAGGGCCAGCCCGTCGCTGCGCCGCACGACCAGCGCCGGAACGGAAGCCTGCGACATCGCCGGGTTGAAGAGCTGCTCGCCGCTGTTGGCGACTGCCGGATCGTCCGAGTTGTAGATCACCATTCCGACGGCGCCTGCGGCCTGAACCATTTGTCCCTTGACGGCGAAGGTGCACGTCCCGCGCTGAACGAGCGCGATGCGGCCGGTGAGCGACCCTCCCGGCAGAGACGCGCACGCGATGCCGGGCAACTGATCATCGACGGCGTCCACGTCGGCGAGCGGCGCGGAGAGCGGGAAGGTCGGGAGACTGCATTGATCCGCGCACGCTCCGCCCACGATCGAGGCGAGGCCGGCGGGGATGGAGGGAAGCCCCGACGTCACCTCGAAGATGCCGAGCGACGAAAGTCCGTAGTGCGCGTTGGCGCTCGCCCCGACGGTGATCGCATGGGGAGCAGCTCCCGGAAATCCGACCGTGGACGGATCGGGCCCTTCGTTGCCCGCGCTGATCGTGGCGACCACGCCGGCCGCGATCGCGTTCTCGGTCGCGCGGATGATGGCGTCCTGCAGTGGAGCGCCGGCCGGCGAGCTCCCGAAGCTCATGTTGATGACGTCCATTCCGTCTTCGACCGTGGCCTCGATCGCGGCGATGATGTTGTCGTCGAACGCGCGAGGCGCGAAGACGCGATAGTCGCCGATCCACGCCTTCGGCGCGACCCCGGAGACCGTGATCTCGCGACGGCCTGAGCCGGCG
>DASWDK010000220.1:0-21683 GCA_036395335.1 Thermoanaerobaculia bacterium | reverse complement strand
GCGGCGCGGGAGAACGGCTACGGCTTCTGGGAATCGAGCATCTTCACGCTCATGGGAAGCCTCATCTGGGAATGCTGCATGGAGAACACACGTCCCTCCACCAACGACCTCGTGAACACGACCCTGGGAGGGATGACCCGGGGCGAGGTCGCGCACCGGCTCTCCGCGATGATCCTGGACAACACGGCGACCGGGAAGACCCGTCTGATCCGGGAGATCGCCGCCGGGATCATCAATCCGGCGGCGCTCCTGAACCGTCTGTTGCGCGGCGAAGCGTTCAAGGAGTTCGAGAATCCTCGCGATCGCTTCCCGAGCCTCGTCGTATTGTCCACCGATCTCGGTTACCGCCGCTTCGCGCGCGGCGCCCATCCGGACCAGTGGATTCTCACGTTCTCCTTCCTCTCCGGCGATCCGTTCGAAGGCGATCTGTCGCGACCGTTCGACTCCTTCTGGGTCGGGATCGACGCCAGTTCCCCGGGCGGGGTGCTCTTCACGAGAATCGAAGAGCGCGGACTCCTGAAAGGCTGGGAGCTCACCGACAAGAGCGCGTCGGTGCGGCACATCTTCGGTTTCTCCCAGGAGTACGAATACCTGAACAACGCTTCCCAGGTCTTCGGCGCGCAGATCCTCTCCGCCGGATTGCTGTCCAAGTACGACATCCGTCCCGGCATCTTCGCTCTGACGGATGCCTCGCTTCTCGTTCTCCCCCTCGCCGGGATCCGGACGACCGATTTCGAGCACCCCGAGACCGGACGCAACTACGACTATGCGCCGGGCGGCGGTGCGCGGGTCGCGGGACGCATCTACATCGGAGGACGCGAGATTCTCGGACTCGGATACGGTGTCGCCTGGGCGCACACCGTCAACGGAGTGTCGGACAACAACACGCTACAGTTCGTCCGGGCGGTCGGGCGCATCCCGCTGTTCGGACCGATCGGAGCGGGCGCGGCGTATGCCTGGTACAGCCGGAAGACGAGCTATCCCGGATTCTTCGAGCAGCGTCGTACGCAGTCGGAGTGGCGCCTCTTCGTGAACGGAGCCGTGGCGTTCCGCTGAGAACGGTTACGGGTTGATCGTGACCGTATCCGTCGCGACGGCGTCGCCGGCCGAGATCGCCTGGCCGAAGAGCTCCGCACGGATCGTGGCCGTTCGGCTTGCCTCACCGAGGGACAGCACGCCCATCACCTGAGCGTTCAGGCGCGACCGAGAGTTCGAGTCGAGCGTCCCCAGATCCCAGATGATGCGGTTGCCGGCAACGCTCGCGCTCGTGCCCGGCGAAGTCTCCACGGAAAGAATGGAGAGCGGCGCATCGAGCGCGATCTCCACCCGGCCGTTGCGGATGTTCGACACGCCGACATTGCCGGCGGTCACGTCGACTCGGAAGTCGTCGCCCGAACGCGCCGAGTCCGGCGCTTCGACCTCGATCACCGCGAGCGAGCCCCGCGAGCCCGTGACGTCGTCGCCGTCGTCGTGACAGCCGGCCATTCCCAGGATCACGACGAGCGCGGACGTCACGCGAAGCGCTGCGAGCTTGTTCATCTCGAGAGCCCTTGGGCAGCAAGCGGGGTGCCAACCGAAAATCCGCGCCCACGGCGCTCCGCTCACGCCACGAAGAACAGCACGACGAAGAAGTGGAGAACGCTTCCAGCCAGCACGAAGAGGTGGAAGACACCGTGGCTATGCGCGTATTTCTCGTCGATGAGATAGAAGAAGACGCCCGTCGTGTAGAGGATGCCCCCGGCGAAGAGCCAGGTCATTCCGACGGCCCCGATTGCTTGCCGAAGCGGTACGAACACGGCGAGCGCCAGCCAGCCCATCAGAAGGTACAGAGACACGGAGAGGCCACGAATCCGTCTCGGCACGAGAAACTCCTGGAGGATGCCGGCAGCGGCCAGCGCCCAGACGACGCCGAAGAGCGAGTATCCCCGCGGTCCCCGGAGGCTGACCAGCGCGAACGGCGTATAGGTACCGGCGATCAACACGTAAATGCTCGTGTGGTCGAGCCTCCGGAGAACGCCCTTCGCTCGACCGGTGACGCTGTGGTAGAGGGTCGAGACGAGGTACAGTGTTACCAGAGCGGCGCCGTAGACCGAAAAGCTCACGATCTTCCACGGGTCACCCGTCCGAGCGGCGGTCACGAGAAGTCCCGTCGAGCCCGCCACGGCAAAGATGGACCCGGTCAGATGAGTGACGCTGTTGAAGATTTCGCCGCGAACCATGTCGCGCCCGAGACTACCGCGCCGCTCGAGTGGCCGCGAGATGCACCCGGGCCGAAGACGAATCAGCCCAGATCGCGCCAGACCCGCGGGACCGCGATCGTGTCGCGATGCTCCCGCCTCGCCGGGCTCTCCCCCGGCTCGCGCCCTGTCCTCTCCGGCGGTCGGACGGGGCCGCGGCCGTACGTCGTCTCTCGATCGAGAACCGCAATCGTGTTCTCGTAAATGGCCTCCACCTGGCCACGCTCGTTACCGATGACAGTCAGGCCGATCTTGCCGTACTGAGAGATCGCCCCCATCATGTGAAACAGTACCCCGGTCTCCGTGCCCTGGCTGTAGTGAAGGTGGTTGATCGTCGTGATCTCGAGTAGGTCCTCCGGCGTCAAGCCGCGGTACGCCTCTGACTTCAAGTTGTCGGTCGAGCGGTAGTACTTCGCGGTTCCGCTCGGCGAATGAAAGAGCCCAGAATCCGGATCGAGCTCGCCTCCGGTCAAAAACTGCAGAGCGAGAAAAGGGTGCGTCGTCCCACCGACTCGGAGGTTGATCTCGAGGGCGAATATTTCCCACGGCTCCGCGCCCGGCGAGCGGCGGACGAGGAAATCCACGCCGAAGCGGCTCACGACGCCGCGTGCCGCGAGCGCTTCGCCGACCCGCCGCCCCGCCTCCTGAATCTGCCGCCGATAGCCTTCCTCCGCGGGGAACCGGCAGCCGAGATACACCTGTGTCGTCAATCCGCCCAGGAGCTGGTCGTGCGTGGAAATGAGAACGACCCCTCCGTGCGGATCGATCCGGAGCTGGCAGCTCGGCGACCACGTCTCCTCTCCTTCCAGAAACTCCTCGACGATCCCGCCCATCGCCCGGATCTTTTCCAGGTACGCGGCGGAGGTCTCCGTGGGAACCGAAAACGCCATCCGGCGCAGCGCGTCGGAAAGCGCCGGCCGACCGTTCTCCTCCGGAAAGCGAAAGAGGGCGTTCCCTTCGCCCGAAAAACTCTTCTCCAGCTTGATGACGGCTTTGCCGATTCCGGGTCTCTTTTCTCGCAGCGCCTCGAGAGCCTGGACGACGTCGAACTCCGAGCGCAGATCCTCGAATCCTTCCGGAAGCGGAACGCCCGCTTCGCGGAAGATCTTGCGGCTCCCGGACTTCGTTCCGAGGTGCTGCAGGTCCGGATCGACTCCGTTCAGCGGAATTCCGAGCAGCACCGCGAGCCGGCGCTCGAGCGGCGTCGAGTTGAAGACGGTCAGGAAAGCGCGATTCGGGTCGCCGATGCCGTATCGGATCCGCTGGATCAGGCGCGGACGCTCGAGAATCTTTTCGGTCAGAGGGCGGGCCGAGGCGTCCTGCGCGCACAGAAGCGTCAGGCGCGAGCGCGCGTGGCTGGCCGGGATCCCGGCCAGCAGCTGGAAGTAGTAGTCGAGGATCAGCGGATGGACCGGCTGCGACGTGACGTAGACCATGCGTGCCTGCGGGTTGCGGAGTCGAATCAACAGGAAGAGGAGCCGCTCTTCGTAGAAGCTCGAGCCTTCGAGCTTCTCGAGCTCCCGCTGGTCGAGAGTCATCGAGGGCACGACCACGGAGGTATAGGGCTGCTCTTCCTGCGCGGAGAGTGCGTTCCAGAGCTCGTTCAGCCGCGGTTGGAGCTGCCGGAACAGGGCGAGCTCGCGTTCGGGCGAAAAGTCGCCGGGAAACGGGGGTTTCGGGATCACGCCGGTGTCCTCGGGATCGGAGTTCTCCTCTCTCTTCCGGGGAAGAATATCGGGAACCGGTACGGGAGGACCGGAACGGCGAGGCGCCCCCGAACGGATCCGGCGGCGATGCGATGGGCAGGCTTGTTAGGGTGAGAATCCGATACTGATCTTGTCTCTCTGCATGATGCGAGCCAGTGCGGCTCGGCCCTTTGGTATCAACGAGTTGTAGCCGGGGGGCAACTCAGCTCATTCTTGGAACTCGCCGGGCCATCTGGCCCGCGGTCTCACCGCCGCGCTCGCGACTCGGTTGGATCCTCATCACCCAGCGGCAGAAATCGCACTTCACCGTTCCATCGACCTCGATCACCGTCCTGTTGGATCGGCCACAATTCCGGCAGTGCCAGTTCCGGACGACGTCTTTCATGGACACTCGCTTTCTCGCCGAAGACCGGCGACGGGCGCGTGCCAGACTGGCGGGCGGAGGCCGTCGGAGGGATCGGAAGGCATCCAGCTTATCACGCGACGGTCGCTCTCAAGCTTCGATTACGTCGGATGGATCGAACGTCAGCGAAGCGTGGCTTTTCCTCCAAAGGACCAGGAGAGCATCAATCCGGCTCCCCTGCGCGTGACGAGAGGGAGGACCGAGGGGACGAGACTCTCCCGTTCATCCGAGTGGCGACGCACGATGGAGCGCCCGACCACCGTACCGAGGACCGCTCCCCCCACCACGTCCGAGGCGAAGTGCGCTCGGTCGTTGATTCGCGCGAACGCGACGCCGCTCGCTAGAGCATAGGCAAGCGTCGGCACGACCCATCCCCGGGAGCGGGCGGCGAAAACGGATGCGATCGCAAACGCCTCCGTGGCGTGCCCGGAGGGGAAGGAGTTGCGTCCCGAAAATGCATGGAACTCGTCGGCGTCGCTTCCCTGAACCGGCCGAAGACGGCCGAGCGTGATCTTGAGCAGCGGAGTCAGGACTCCGGCCGCGAGGAGCTCGGCCTCGATGGCATCGCGGCCCGTCTCCCGGAGCACATCGTCCTTGAACAGCAGCCCGCTGCCCAGGGCGGCCGCGGAGAGTCCGACACCGGCATAGGACCCGAGCGGGGTCACTCCGCGAGCAAACGCGTCCGTCTGCGAAGATCGATGACTCCGAAACTTCTCGTCGATCGCGTCGTCTTCGCTCGCCACGACGCCGAGCGCCGCAACCACCGCGGCGGCGCGTATCCACTGGCTCCCGTCCCAGCGCAAGGGGCTCGTGAGAATCCCTCCTGCGTCCAGCACGTAACGCCGCGCCTCTTCACGGGCGGCGGTCAAGATCGATCTGTGGAGGACTCCCGCGGGATCGAAGTCCTCAACTGGCGCGACCTGGGCAGCCGCGGAGGGAGCCAGGGCCCTGAGGAGCAGAGCGGTGGTGCAAATGCCTCGGACGAGCCGGACGGGCGCCATCCGAGCCGGCATTCTTCCGATCCGAACATGAACACAGGCTGAATCGGCCGTGCTCGTATACTCGCCGTGGGTCAGAGCGGAGTCGTCCCGTCTCTCGTCGAGCGCTCTCGGTGAAGAAGATCTTTTCCGACCCGGCCTCTCACGTTCCGGCCTGGCTGCCCGGAGTCCTGACCCTTCTCCTTCTGTTGCCCGGCATCACGCTGCCCTTCTGGGACCGGGACGAGGCGGAGTACGCCGCGGTAGCGAGAGACATGGAGCAGCCGGGTCACTTTTTCAAACCGGAGCTCTTCGGAAAGCCCTTCGCCGAGAAGCCTCCCCTCGCCGTCGCGCTGACGACGATTTCCTTCCGATGGCTCGGAGAGCGCGAGCTCGCGGGCCGGCTCCCCCACGTGCTCCTTTTTTCGGCCTCCGCGATCGCGCTCTTTCTGATTGGACGCCGGATCTTCGACACGCGTCGTGCGTTTTTCGCGGCGCTAATGCTTCCGACGTCCCTGCTCGGAGTTCTCTGCGGCCGACTCTTTTTGACAGACTCGGCGCTTCTCTTCTTCTCGCTTGCAGCAGTCCTTTTCTTCCTCGATGTCCTGGGCGGGACACATGACGTCCGGGCGGCCTGCCTCGCCGGGGTGGCCGTCGGCCTCGGCATACTGACGAAGGGACCGGTCGCGGCTCTGGTACCCGGACTCTTCGCGATCGGATATTCCGTGGGAAGCGGCCGCCTCGATCACCGGGCGCGAAGGCGACTCCTCCTCGTGGCAGCGGTCGCGGTCGCAACTTCCGTTCCGTGGTTCCTCGTCGAGTCCCTCGAAACGCACGGGAAGGCGCTTCGCTCCTTCTGGCTGCGGGACAATCTCGGGCGTTTTCTCCAGCCGCTGGAGGGCCACGGCGGACCGATCCTGTACTACGTCCCCGTCCTGCTCCTCGGCTTCTTTCCTTGGAGCGGTCTTCTGACCGGAGTTCTCGACCGGCGCTCTTACGCGAGAGATCCGGTCGGCTGGGGACTCTGGGCTTGGGGCGGCGGCGTGCTCTTGTTCTTCTCGCTCTCGGCGACCAAGCTCCCGAGCTATTTGCTGCCGGCTCTTCCTGCGTTTGCCTTGCTGATCGTCCGCGCGCCACGCTTTCCAGATTCCGTGGGCTCACGCGTCTCGCAATGGCTGACGGCCGGCGCCGGAGCTGTCCTGCTTCTCGCGGCGGTGATCGCCGCATCGCGCCTTCGGATGGCGATCAACATCATGAAGGTTTTTTTCCCTTTCGCCGCCGCGACGCTCCCGTTCCTCGCGCTTCCACTTTTTCCGAGCCGGGAGAACCTGCCGGTTCGGATGCTCCTTCTCTCTCTCGCGAGCGCGGCGGTGATGTCGATATTCCTGCCTCCGAAGGTCGACGGCGCCCGCTGCTGGGCCCGCCTGGGCCGTCGGGCCCGGATCGAGGGACTCGTTCCCGAGTCAGTTGGAACGGTCCGGCGGGCCGAGCCAGCGCTGCGGTATTACGTCGGAGAGCGCGGGACGGAGATCTGGCGTAGCCGGGAGGAGATGATTCGAAAGGCCCTTGCAAGGCCGGACCGGTCCCTGCTCGCCTGTCTCACCGCGACCGATGCGCTCGCGACCGCACGCGACCGGAGAGTGCGCCTTCAGATCCTCGCTTGGGGATTCAACGCCATCGAGGACGGCCCGCGCGAAACGATCGAGCTCTGCCGACTGACCGCGCACCGGTTGAGCGGACGCGACACGCGCACCCGGGGGCGAGGCCGTCGGAGCGTCCCTCCCGTCAGCGGTTGCCGGACTTCGTCGGGTCGAGCGTTGCCAGAAGCTTGTTCAGATCGTCGGCGTGCTGCTCTTCGTTCTCGAGGATCTCTTCCATCATCCGGCGCGAAGTGATGTCGCGGTCCCCCAGGAACCGCACGATCTCGCCATATGAATCGATCGCGATCCGCTCCGCGACGAGGTCCTCGCGAATCATGTCGACGAGGCTCGTCCCCTCAACGTACTCGGAGTGACTGCGGCTCGCGAGCCCCTTCGGGTTGAAGTCCGGCGCCCCGCCGAGCTGCGTGATCCGCTCTGCGATCCGGTCGGCGTGGCCCTGCTCCTCGTTAGCGTGCTCGAGAAACTCCTGTGCGACCGCCTGCGCGTGGATTCCCTGCGCCATGAAGTAATGCCGCTTGTATCGGAGCACGCACACGATCTCCGTCGCGAGGGCTTCGTTCAAGACCGCGACGACCTGTTCCGGGTCCGCCCCGTATCCCTGCGTCACGGCGCCGTCCTCGATGTGCTGCCGCGCTCTCCGGCGAAGCTCCTGCACGTCGCTCAAGAAATCTCCCTTCGCTGTCCGTTTCTTGTCCTTCGAATCCATTTTCTCCTCCTTCGATGTCGTCACGGCGCCGGCGTCGTCGTGGTTCGTGGAACCGTCCCGGTCGTCGCCGGCGCCGGGCCAGCGTGAGCCGGCGTGCCCTCGATGCCGAGAACGAGGCCCGCGGGCGTGCGGAGAACCGCGACCGGAGTCGTGTCGGGAGTCGGCGGCGCCGGCTCGGGGGAGCGCATTTGGGTCGCGTGCTCGGAGTGTTTTACCTTCGAACAGCCTGCTCCGAGCGGGCAAACCGCGAAGGCGAGCAAGAGGAGCGAGACCGATGCCAGGTTCGTTCCGAATCCGAACCGACGAGCACGGACAGATTTTGTCGCTCGACGCGCCGCGACGATGACCGAGTTTGACGGGGGCCGTATGTTCGAGCATCGCAAGTCACTGAAATTTAACGGGGAGTCAACGCAGCCTCTCATGGTATGGCGTTTGATCTTATCGGTCCCCAAGAAGAGTGCCGGCATGGGAGTTCCGGCATGGGGGGGAGTCGAAGGATTCCCCCCTTTGTTTTTTCCGGCGCCGTTCCAGGGAATCAGCGGGCTCTCCGTCCGAGGCGAAGCGGCGGCTCCGGGACGACCTCGTCCTCGACGAAGCGCGAGAGCGATCCCAGGTTCTTGCGCTCCCCGGCGATCCTCAACTTGAGCGAATCGCCCTGGTCCTCCTCTTCGAGCACGCGAAACGCGGCGCGCGAGGCGGCTATCGCGCGGGCGTTCGAGTAGGGGATTTCCAGCGTGAATCGATGGGGCTCGGGGCGGGCCCGGGCCCGGATCGCGCGTTCGAGGGCGTCCATGCCCTGCCCGGTCAGTGCGGAAACGCCGATCTCGCCGCGGGCGGGCCGCGCTCCCGCAAGATCGGTCTTGTTCCAGACGGGAACGATGCGTTCCGGCTCGACCCCGAGATCATCGAGCACATCGGTCGCGACCCTCCGCTCTTCGTCGACGCGCGGCGAGGAGGCGTCGAGCACGTGCAGCACGATGTCGGCGTCGCGGATCTCCGCGAGCGTCGAGCGGAAGGACGCGACCAGCGAGGGCGGGAGCTTGCGGACGAAACCAACCGTGTCCACGAACACGACGCCGGAGAGGCGGGGAGCCGCCCCCCGAGCGCTCTTGGAGTCGAGCGTCGCAAAAAGCCGATCCGCCGCGTAGGCGGACTCGCGCGTCAGCCGGTTGAAGAGCGTGGTCTTGCCGGCGTTCGTGTAACCGGCGATCGCGACCTGGACGCGTCCCGCGTGAGATCGACGGCGGACCTGCCGCGAGGTCTCGATCCTGTCGAGGTCCCGTCGCAACCGCGCGATGCGGTCGCGGATCTTGCGGCGATCGAGCTCGAGCTTCTGCTCCCCGGCGCCTCGGCCCCCGATTCCGCCCGCGAGGCGCGAAAGGTGCCCATAACGGCCCGCCAGGCGCGGCAACAGGTACTGGAGCTGCGCGAGATCGACCTGCGTCCGGGCCTCGCGCGTTCGCGCGTGCGATGCGAACACGTCCAGGATCAAACCGGGTCGATCGAGCGCCGTGATCTGCTCTCCCCACCTCTTTTCCAGGTTCCTCATCTGCCCGGGCGTCAGCTCGTCGTCGAAAACGACCAGATCTGCGCCGTCCTCCCGGGCCTTGTCGCCGATCGCCTCGACCGCGCCGCGCCCGACGTACGTCGACGGGTCGGGAGCGGAGCGTTCCTGCACGACCCGCCCGACGACCTGACCGCCCGCCGACTCGACGAGTCGCTCGAGCTCGTCCAGATGCTCTTCGGAAACCGACCGCGGGAGCGCACGCGTCGAGACGCCGACGAGCACGACCCGCTGGCGCGGGAGAGCGTTGCCGCCGGAGCGTTTCAAATCAACTCGGTGGAAATCGGAACAGAGGAGGAGAGATGGCGGCCCGCATGTCGAGACGGAAGAACACTCGGCCGGATGGTAAGATCCGCGTCGCACCGTGTCAAACCCCGCCGCGCGCGAGCTCCTCCTCGCCGCTCGACTCGACCGGCTCTCCCGTTCCTACGCCCCGGCGGCCAGCGAGGCCGATCCGATCCGCTCGCCCGCGAGCTACGAGCGAGCGGAGGACCGCGAGGTCGCGGCGTGGATAGCGTCGGCGTTCGCGTATGGTCGGGTCGAGACGATCTTGTCCTCCGTCGACCGGATCCTCGGGGCGCTCGGTCCGCAGCCTTCCGCGGCGCTCGACCGGATCGGCAACTTCCGCCGGTTCGCCCGAGAAGAGCTCGCCGGGTTCCGGCACCGCTTCCATTCCGGTCTCGATGCCTCGGCGCTCCTGTACGCCATCGCGCGGGCGCGCGCGGAGGCCGGCTCGGTGCGTGCCTTCTTCGAACGCGAGTACCGGCCGGAGGATCGAGACGTCGGAGGACTTCTCTCCCGCGTCACGCAGCGGATCCTCGCGTTCGACTGGCGGCCCGCGCTCCGCCGCCGGACGCCTCCGGAGGATTCTGCCGTGCGGTTCTTCTTCCCCGATCCGGTGTCCGGGTCCGCGTGCAAGCGCTGGAATCTCTACCTGCGCTGGATGGTGCGCAAGGATGCGCTCGACTTCGGGCTCTGGAAGGGGATCCCGACGAGCCGGCTCGTGATCCCCACCGACACGCACGTTCACCGGGTCGCGAGGCGCCTCGATCTCACGCGCCGCAAGGCGGCGGACTGGAAGACCGCGCGCGAGATCACCGACCGCCTGGCGCGGTTCGATCCGGATGACCCGGTCCGGTACGACTACGCCCTCTGCGAGATCGGCGCGATGGGGATCTGCCGCGCGACGCTCGCGGCCTCGAAGTGCGATGAGTGTCCCGTGAACGAAGGTTGCCCCGCCGGCCGGCGACGCCTCCGCCTCCACCGGATCGTTCCCGCCGCATGAAACTCCGCACCCTCCTGACCATCGCGACCGCCGTCGCTCTCGCCGTCGTCGGCACGCTGTGGATCCGTTCGCTCGTCCCGCCCGAGTCGCCGACGGGGTCTCTCGCGTTCTTGTCGGCAGCGCCGGAGCTCCCGATCTACGACCGCGCAGGGAAGAAGATCGACCTCGCGCACGAGAAAGGACGCTTCGTCATCGTGCATTTCTGGGCGACGTGGTGTCCGCCGTGCGTCGAGGAGATTCCCGCGCTGTCACGTTTCTGGGCGAAGTACGGGGGCCGGAACGACCTCGTCCTCTACGCGATCTCGGTCGACAAGGATTGGAAGATCATCGACGGCTTCGGAGCGAAGAACCCCAACCGGCTTCCGATGTACCGCGATCCCGACGGGAAGACGGCGACCCGCTTCGGCACGAGCCAGTACCCCGAGACGTACATCACGAACAAATCCGGCCGCGTGCTGTACCGCGTGCAGGGCGCCGTGTCGTGGGACGACCCGGAGGTGCGCCACCGGATCGAGCAGCTCCTGGCGTCGTAGCGACACCCGTCTCATACGTCAGTCGCGCCTCCTCCGCTCCCGCATCAGCCACAGGAAGAGAACGAGTGCCGCGGCGGCGAGACCGAGGCTCCCCCAGTAGAGAACGGCGTCGAGGTTTCCGGGCATCGCCCTTGCGGCGTCACCGCCCCGCCGGAGGAGATGAAGTTCGGCCGCCGGAGGTTCGAGCGGTTCGCGCGACCGGGGTTGGAGCAGGCACGGGGGCCTCGGCCGCCAGCCCCGCCGGCGCCGTTCCGCCGTTCACGCCGACTGACCAGACGTAGTCCCGCAGCGCTTTCGTCACCGCGTCCGGGTCGGACAGGAACGACTTCGCGGCGGCGTCCCCTCCGAGCAATCGCGCGAACTCCGCGCGGTCCGCGGCGAACGTCGGGGCATCGAGGAGCGCCGCGATCGGCGAAGTCCGCTTGCCGTCGTCTCCTTTCGGGAAGTTCGTCGGCATCCGGGTTCCCGGCATCCACTCGTCGGGTCGCCGGATCCAGTCGGAGATCCAGTCGTGGCGCAGCCGCGTCGCGGCCATCTGGAGGTTGGGCGCGAGAGATGCGCGGTCGACGCCGGGCGCATTCATCTCGGTTTCGTTGCGCGGATGGCACTGCTTACATCGCAGCAGCTCGAAGACCTTCCTTCCCGCGGCCCAGCGCCCCGGCTCCGTGACGTAGTCCCGAACCAGGAACGGATACTGCGAGCGATCGAGTGAGGCGAAGTAACGCGTCAGGTCGTTCAACTCCGCCGTCGTGAACCCGAACGTCGGCATGTGGACCTCGAGCCAGGGCCGGATCTGGCCGGTCTTCGGCGCCTTCAGGAACGAGAACAACCAGTCGCTCTGTACCTTCGCGCCCTCCCCCTGGATGATCGGCGGAGCGAGCGAGGGGTCGGCGACGACCGAACGGAAAGAACCGCCGAAGCCTTCGATCACGTGGCAGCCCTGGCAGTTGTGGCTCTTTACGATGCGTCGGCCGCGCTCAATCGCCGCCTCGTCGGCCGACAGGCGCTTGCGGGCCGACTCAGAGGCGTTTAGCTCCTGGAACCCCAGGATCGCGGTCAGGATCCGGTCGCGCTCGGCCTGGGAAAGGTGGAAGTTCGGCATCCGGAACTTCTCCTCCCAGCCACGCGCGTGGTCGCGGTCGAAGATCCGCGGGTTCTGGAGCTTCATGTCGAACCAGTCCTGCCGGGTGTGCGGGAGGTGGATGAAGCCGAAGTCGAGGAGGTGGACTGCCTTCGATCCCTCCTCGGTCAGCTCGGTCCCGATGGGTTTCGCGTTCTCGAAGCCGGGGATCGCGTGACAGGCGAAGCAGCCGTAGTGCGAGATCAGCTTCTCGCCCGCGTACACCTGCTTCGAATGGAGGTCCATCTTCGCCAGGGCCGCCTTCGCGTCGAGAAGCGTCTTGTCCGCCATCTGGAAATACACGGCGATCCGGTCGAGCGTGGCCGCGTCGGTGGCCGGCAGGGGCGTTCGTTCGAAGGCCGGCGGCGCCTTCAGGGTCGAGAGATACTCCGCGATGTCGAGGGCGTCCTGCGGAGCCAGGCGCAGGTTCGGCATCTTCGTGTCCGGGTTCCAGGCCTTCGGATCGAGGATCCAGTGGTAGATCCAGTCGCGGCTCGCCTTGCTGCCGATCCCGGCGAGATTGGGGCCGAACTGCCGGTACGTTCCGGTGAGGTCGCGACGCGCGTTGGGGTCGGCGAGGTGGCAGCCGAAGCAGCCGCGCTGCGAGAGAAGACTCTGCCCCCGCGCCGGGTCGCCGGTTCCAGCCACGGGCGGCACGTCGGCGTGACGCGACTTGTCGAACAGGTACGCGATGATCGAATTCACCATCACGTCGTTCTCGATGCGCCCCACCTCGTTCATGTGCTTCTGCGCGGGCGTGGGCGGCCGGGGGCCCGACACGTTGACGAAGTTCTCCAGGTAGAAGATCTGGGGCATCCGGGTGGACGCGCGGAACGAGTCGGGTTTCATCACCCAGCGCGTCGCCCACTCGCGCGTGACCTTCGACGCGACCTTCTCAAGTGACGGGCCGACCTTCGGGAGGTGCTGCTTCTCCAGGCCCTCGATGCGGTGACAGCCCCAGCACCCGAGGTCTTCGATCGTCTTGATCCCGGCGTCCAGAGTCGGCGCTTCGCGGAAATTCGTCTCTTCGGAGTGGCAGCGGTAGCAGCCCGCCTCCGCGTACTTCATCGGGAGAATCGGCGTGTCGTTGAACCGATCGAACTTCCACCCGAGTGCCCGGGTCCACCGCGCTTCCTCGTGCGGGTTCTCCGGCGAGTGCCCGGCGGACCAGAACGAGGTCGAGCGGTCGCGGCCGCCGTGGCAGGGACTGCAGCCGAAGAGGTTGTACGGATGCGGCGACTCCGTCCCGACCATCAGCTCCTGGCGCGGATGGCTGCGGAAGACGACGTTCAACTTCGGATCGTCGAATCCCTTGCGGTCCGCCCCGATGTGACACGTTTCGCAACGGTCGATTCGCGGGATCCTCATGAAGTTGACGTTGATGAAGTGGTCGGGGAGCTGCACCTGCTGCACGCGGAGCGATGGGTTGACCATGTCGAGGATCGGCGAGTTGCGGAGCTTGAAGATCGTGTCTTCCCGGAGGCTCGCCAGCCGCTTCAGGGAGTTCTTGTAGTCGACCGTCAGTTTCTCGAAGGAGGTCTGGATCTCTTCGCGTCGGGCGAGCAACCGTTCCTGAGCCGCCTTCGCCTCCGTTTCGGCCCGCTGGAGCCGCGCGAGGTGCAGCCTTCGCGCTTCGAGCTCCCTCTCGAGCTCGTCCAATCCCCGCTTCTGCTTCGAGGCCGACCGGGGGGCGGTCGCGAGAGCGTTCTCGTAGCGATAGCGCTGCGCGTCGAGTGAAGCCTTGGTGAACTTGGTCTGCTGGTCCGCGAGGTAGATCTGGGGAGAAAGGTCTTTCAACCTCCGGTCGAGGCGCGTGAGCTCCCGCCGATGCGCGGCGAGCTGCCGGTTGGCTTCGATCATCTGTGCCCGGAGGCGCGCGCGCTCCTCCCCCAGCGCCGTCTTGCGCGCGGCCAGCGCCGCCTCGCGAGCCTTGCGCGCGTCGATTCGCGTGAACGCGCGCTGGATCCGCTTCCAGCCGCGCGAGTAGTCCTCGACGACCATCCCGATGAAAACGACGGTCAGGACGATCCCAGTCGCCGCGAAGACGCGGTTCAGCTTGGGGATGTTGTAGTGATGGTCGATCGGTTCGGCGGGCGGTCGGCGGGGCATCGCGTCAGATGTTGAAGCTGGCTTCCGGGATGTTCACGATGTACTTCAGGTTGAAGATCCAGCGCAGGTACATCTTGATCGGGAGCGCCAGCATGATGAGAGCGAGGTTGACGCCGATCAGATATCGGACCGTCCCCATCTTCTCGTAGAACCGGCGCAGAACGGTCTTCGCCAGGATCGGAGGCAGAAGTCCCATGTAGAGGAGGACCAGGCCGAGCCCGAAGACCTCGCGGAACAGCCAGAATTGCGGCATCCCCGTCTTGAAGATCTTGATCCAGATGATCTCCGAAAGATTGATGTTGTTCAGCGGCACGAGCTTGTTGATGTCCCAAAACTCGTAAGGGCCGAAGAAGTTCCAGTTGGGGCCGCGCAGGAAGGTCCCGAGCACGATCAGGATGCACCACAGCACGAGGAAGCCGACGAGGAAGATCGTGATTTCGTAGCGCCTCTCCTTGAAGGTGAAGTAGCCATTGCCTTTCGGGTTGGTGTCGATATAGGGGATGGCCATCAGCCCGACGATGATGAGCGAAGGCAGCACCACGCCCGCCATCCAGGGGTCGTAGTAGACCAGGATTTCCTGCAGTCCCAGGAAGTACCAGGGCGCCTTCGACGGGTTCGGCGAGTCGGTCGGGTTCGCCGGCTCCTCGAGAGGCGCCTTCAGGAAGATCGACCAGACGATCATCACCGCCATCACGACGACGAGGCAAATGAGCTCCACGTAGACGAGGTCCGGCCAGGAAAAGACCTTCTGCGCGGAGTCTTCCCCCTCGATCGTCGGCCGTCCTTCCGCGATCCGCCGGTCGTTCTCGTAGGCGTTGTGCATCGCCCACCAGAAGAAGAAGCCGACCAGGAAGATCATGCCGACGATCGGGACGTTGTCCGGCAGCGTCGCCACCTTGTTGAAGTTCGGATCGAGGTACGACAGGGCGAAGAAGAGAACTCCCGAGATTCCGAGGACGATGCCGCCCCGCTTCGTCCAGATCGGACGGAAATTGATCGCGACCACCAGCAGGAGGAGAGCGACCGTGACGAGGTATTGGGGCGCCGATAGGAAGTTGACGACGCTTCTCGCCGCGTTGACGATCAACATCAGAACGCCCGAGTTCTCACACGGGTCCCGAAATACCGCCGTCCTTGCGGACCCGCCAGAAATGGACCGCCATCAGGAACGCGGCGACGAGCGGAATCCCGACGCAATGCAGCACGTAGAAGCGCAGGAGCGCCCCGGCACCGACGAACCTCCCGCCCAGGAGCGCGAACCGCGCGTCGTTCGACGACGTCACGAGCTGGATCTCGCCGATTTTGAGCAACCCGGCGGCCGGACCCTCGATCCCGATGAGCGGCGTCGCCGCCGCCATGTTCGAGCCGACCGTGATCGCCCAGATCGCGAGCTGGTCCCAGGGAAGCAGGTATCCGGTGAAAGAAAGAAGGAGCGTCAGGACCAGGAGGATGACGCCGATCACCCAGTTGAATTCCCGCGGCGGCTTGTAGGAGCCGGTCATGAACACGCGGAACATGTGGATCCAGACGGTGATCACCATCGCGTGCGCGCCCCAGCGGTGAACTTCCCGCATGATCCCGAAGGGAACCTGCTCTCGCAGGTCGAGGATGTCCACGAACGCGTACTCGACGGTCGGGCGGTAATAGAACATCAAGAGGAGGCCGGTGAACGTCAGCACCAGGAAGAGGAAGAACGTCACGCCGCCCGCGCACCAGGTGTAGCGCATCTTGACGCCGGACTTCCTCGTCTTGACCGGGTGCAGATGCAGGACGACGTTGCCGAGCATCGCCAGGACCCGCTTGCGATTCGTGTTCGGAATGCCGACCCGGAAGAGAGACTTCCAGAACTGGCTCTCCACCACGGATTGCTGAAAACGGTTCCAGCGACGACCCAAAACCAACCTCCTCCGCGAGCTCGAATGACGACGGGACGATAGAAAACCCGGGACTCTAGGTCATCTTCACGAAGGCCTTCGGGTCGCTCCACTGTCCCCGCTCGTAGAGGTACCGGACCGCAGTGTCGACGACCAGCTGTCCGTCGTCGCTGGAGAGCGCGATTTCCGCTCTTTCCAGCGGCCGCGGCGTCGGACCTTCGAAGTTGACCCCGGACATGTAGTAGCCGGAGCCGTGGCAGGGGCATTTGAACTTGTTCTGCGCCTGCAGCCAGTTCGGCGTGCAGCCCAGGTGGGTGCAGCGGGCGACGAGCGCGTACATCGTGTCGGTATTCCGGACGATCCAGACGCGGTACTTCGCCTTCCATCTCTCGTCCACGCCGAAGGCGTACGTCGAGGGATCACCCGCCTTGAACCGGGTCGGCGGCTCGAAGAGAACGTTGGGAAAGAGGAAGCGGAGTGATGCCGTCAGGCCCGCGCCGGTGGCCGCTGCGAAGCCGACCCACGCGATCGTCATCCACTTGATCGTCGAACGGCGGGTGACCCCGTCCGGCAGAACCTCGGGAGACGGAGGCTGCGGCGACGGCCGGATCGCTCTTTTCTGCGGTGTCGACATGCCCGATCAGACTACCAGAAGCGAACCGACGCGCTCAAGATTGAGCGGCGCGGCGATGCGTCGCCTCGATCGCCTTTCGCGCTGCGTCCCGCACCCGAAGATTCGGATCCTCGCGCGCGACCTTTTCCAGAAGCGGCAGGCTCCCCTCGTCGCGCAGGAGGGCGAACGCTTTCAGCGCGTTCACCATCGCAGACTCCACCTGCTCGGACGACAGCGGCGCCTGCCGTGCGAGCGTCGAACGGTCGATCATCGATCGCAGCACGGCGACGCCCGAGCCGTCACCGAGAGACGCCAGCGCGATCGCCGCGTTCCATCGGACGTCGGGAACGCGATCTTCCAGCAGGACCTTCAGCCGCGGGCCGGCGCTCCCGGCGCCCAGCTTCCCCAGAACGTACGCTGCCATCTTACGCATCCCCGGGTCATCCGACCGCGAGGCCTGCTCGACCGCGTCGAATGCGCGGCGGTCTCCGAGCATCCCGAGAGCCCAGATCGAATACAGCCGCGTCTCCGGATCCGGATCGTTCGCGGCCGTCAGAAGAGCCGGCACCGCCGAGCGATCTTTGAGCTTTCCGAGCGCGAGCACCAGGTACCGGCGCACGCGGACGTCCTCGGGGCGGGAAGGCGAAAGCGCCCCGAAGAGCCGCAAGCTCTCGGCCGCGATCGCGTCGCGCTCCGGCCCCGGCTTCATGTTGCCGATCCGCCGCGACAGCTCGAACGCGGCCTGCCACCGGCGTCCGGCGCTTCCGCCGCGGACTTCGGCTAAGTAGTCGCGCGGGGATCGGCGCTCGAACGTCATCAGGCTGAAGAGGAGAAAGATTCCGACGGCGGTCCCCACGACCAAGAGCGGCAGGACGAAGAAGCGGAGGGCGAGCCGCCCGGCGCCGGTCGGACGTTCGAGCTCCTCGTCGTCGGAAGGCAGGGTTCCCGGGGTCCGGTCCTCGGTCACGGAGTCGAGGGGCAGCGACTCACAGAACGGACAGGTATCGCTTTGCCTGCGTAATCGGGTTCGGGACGAAGATCGCGTCCTTGTCGCAGACGGTCTCGCAGAGACGGCAGGAAACGCACGGCCCGGCGTCGACCTCGGCGATCTTGTGGAAAGTCTCTTGAAGCGGATCGTCGATCAGGTAGATGCAGTCGAAAGGACAGATGTCGATGCAGAACTCGCAGCCCGTACAGAGATCCCGATCCACGATCGCCTTGGGAATGTCGCGGGGCTTGACCTTTTCGACGAGCTCGCCCTTCTGGTCCTGGATGCAGGAGACCGGGCAATAGCGGGCGCAGACCGAGCAGTCGATGCAGCGGTCGGCATGGATGACGTACTTCTCGTTCTTGTCCCCCGTGATCGTGTGGGTCGGACACTTGATCTCGCAAACCCCGCAGCCGATGCAGGTGTCGGTGATGAAGTGCGGCATTCTCTAGGAAACCTTGAAAATAGATAGAGTTATTCTGCGCTTCCGGCTTGTGAAAAATATCACGAGCTCGGCCGGCGGCGGGCCGTGGGCGCCCGCACGACGAGAACTTTCGGTCGCCGGCTGCGTTTTGTTGAGAGGAGGGGCAAGCGCATGAAGGAGATCCGAGCGATCGTCCTCGGCCTGGTGGTCATCGTGCTCATTGCGGCTGCGCTCGCTTTCTGGCGCCGTCCTGCTCCGGAGTTCGCGCGGGTGAAAGGATTCAAGGTCGAGGTCAAGGAACGGGAGGGGGACTCGATCCATCGGGTCACCTTTTCCGTTCCCTCGAGCCTGGTCGCGCGCGTCGCCAAGTTCTCGCCGATCCGTCGGTTCGGCGCGGATCTCCACGGCAACTGGGACAGCGGGGAAATCACCCCGCGCGAGATCCTGAGCGCGGCCGGGGAAAGTAGGCCAGGCAAGCCGGGAGTGATCAAGAAGAATGACCACACGATCGAGGTCGTCGCGGAAGGCTCGGCCCTCGACATCACGGTCCGCGACGACTGGGGAAAGAGCGTCCACATCCGGGTGCCCCGCGCCGTCATCGAGAGCTTCTCCGGGGACCGCGAGATCACGCCCAAGGAGCTCCTCGAGCGCATCGACGAACTCGGGCCGGGCGACGTCGTGAACGTCAAGGACGGGGACAAAGAGGTGACGATCACCGCGGAACCTCGGTAACGGGATTCCGACCGGAAGAGAGAGGGATTCCTCGTCGCTTCGCTCCTCGGAATGACGGCAGCGGGTCGAGCGGTTGTTCTCTTCTGTGCCGAACCGTCTCGCTCGCGAAAAGAGTCCCTACCTCCTCCAGCACGCCGACAACCCGGTGGACTGGCATCCCTGGGGGTCCGAAGCGTTCGACCGGGCGAAGGCGGAGGACAAGCCGATCTTCCTCTCGATCGGCTACTCGACCTGTCACTGGTGCCACGTCATGGAACGGGAGTCGTTCGAAGACGAGCGCATCGCGGAGCGTTTGAACTCGGAGTTCGTCCCGGTCAAGGTGGACCGCGAGGAGCGCCCCGACGTCGACGACGTCTACATGACGGCCGTCCAGACGATGACCGGCAGCGGCGGTTGGCCCCTCTCTCTCTTTTTGACGCCGGACGGCAGACCCTTCTACGGCGGTACTTACTACCCACCCGACGACCGCTACGGGCGGCCCGGCTTCGGAAGCGTGCTCGCCGCGATTGCCGATGCCTGGAGGACGCGTCGCGACGAGCTCGAGTCGTCGGCAGGCGAGCTCCACGCGCATCTCGACCGCGCGGCCCACCGGCCTTCCGGCGGTCCGGAGGTCGGCTCGAAAACGCTGGACGAGGCCGCGCATGCTCTGACGGTCGAGTTCGACCTGCGGGAAGGAGGGTTCGGACAGGCGCCGAAGTTTCCCCCGGCGATGCGGCTCGAGTTCCTGATCCGCTACTCCCTCCGCACGGGAGATCCGCGAGCGCGCGACATGGTCGAGAAGACGCTCGGCAAGATGGCGGCCGGCGGCATGTACGACCAGGTCGGCGGCGGATTCCATCGCTACTCGACCGACGCGAGGTGGCTCATCCCCCACTTCGAGAAGATGCTCTACGACAACGCGCTCCTCGCGCGCACGTACCTCCTGGCCTACCGCGCGTTCGGAAACGCGGATTTCGCGCGGGTCTCCCGCGAGACGCTGGACTACCTGCTCCGCGAGATGACGCCGCCCGCAGGAGGCTTCTCCGCGGCGCAGGACGCCGACGCCGGCGGTGAAGAGGGCACGTTCTCCGTCTGGGACCCGGCGTCGCTCGAATCCGCCGTGGGCGCGGAGGCCGCGCCGATCGTCGCGGTGCGGTACGGGGTCACGAAAACCGGCAACTTCGAGAACGGCCAGACCGTCCTGTCGGTCGTCCGGGACGTTTCCGACATCGCGTCCGAGCTCGGCGTCGCGAAAGCGTACGTCGAAGCAACGCTCGCGGAGGCGCGGCGGAAGATGTACCAGGTGCGTTCGCGCCGCGTCGCGCCGATGACCGACGAGAAGCTCCTGACGGACTGGAGTGCGCTCGCGATCTCCGCGTTCGCCCTCGCCGGACGACTGCTGCCCGAGCCCCGGTACGAGGAGGCGGCACGCCGAGCCGCGGACCGGATCCTTGCGAACTGCCGCGTCGCCGGCGACCTCCTCCACCGCGAGAAGGACGGCGTCGCGGAAATCTCCGGATTCTCGTCGGATTACGCTTTCTTCGTCGAGGCGCTCCTCGACCTCTACGAGGCGACGTTCGACCCGCGCTATTTCCGCGCGGCCGCCGAGCTGCAGCGCGAAATGAACGAGCGTTTCGCCGATCCGCGCGGAGGCTACTTCCTCTCTGCGGAGAAGCACGATCGCCTGATCGTCCGCCCCCGGGATCTCTTCGACGGCGCGACGCCCTCCTCGAACTCCGTCGCCGCGATGAACCTCCTGCGGCTCGCCACGTTCACCGGCGATCGGAAGTATCGCGAGCGCGCCGAGTCCGTCTTCTCGGCGTTCGCCGGATACCTCGACCGCGCGCCGGCGGCGTTCCCGCGCCTCCTCTGCGCGCTCGATTATCGTCAGGACGAGCCGCGCGAGGTCGTTCTCTCGGGCGAGCCGGGACGCGAAGACTTCGAGGCGCTGCGCGCGGCTGTTTTCGGGAGCCCTCGCCCGAATCGCGTTCTCGCCTACGCCGACCCGGAGGAGAGTCTGGCGGACCTTTCGCCGCTCGTTGCGTCGCGGGGCTCGACCGAAGGCGGAGCGCGCGCCTGGGTCTGCCGAAACTTCGCCTGCTCGATGCCCACGTCGGACCCGTCGGCTCTCGCCGCGGCCCTCGATGCCTGAGAGGCCCGGGCACTCGAGTCTCCGGGTCGTCGGTCCGGCCGAACCGGCGGGTCCCGGGCGGCGGGGGCCCGGAATCGCCGTGATCGCGGTCGTGGTCTATGGTCTCCTCTTCCTCGCGGCTCTTTGGGGCTTCTGGGGAAAGTCCAGGATCCGGAGCCCGGAGTCCAAAGTCGCCGACGATCCTGTCGCGACAGCCGGCCGCGCCGGCGCATTCAGCCGCGCCTCTCTCCTCGCCGGCACCGTTCTCCCGCCGCTCGCGCGGGAGGAATATCTGGGCCAGCTCGTGACGGACTGCTGCGACTGCGGCTGCGATCTCACCCTTCGCCGTTGTCTCGTCTCCGACCGCTCCTGCACTCGAAGCCCCCAGCTCGCGAAAGAGCGCCTGCGGCGCGCGGCGTCTCCGCCGGAGCTCGCCGCTTCCGCTCCGTGACGACCGGCCTCGTCTTCGACGAGATTTTTCTCCGCCACCGCGCGCCGTATGAACACCCGGAGCACCCCGGACGTCTGGCCGCGATCTGGAAGCGGCTCGAAGAAGACGGGCTCGTGCGCCGCTGCCGGCGCATCGGGGCACGGCAAGCGACCCGAGAGGAGCTCCTCGAAATTCACACGCCGGAGCACGT
>DASWDK010000219.1:0-5851 GCA_036395335.1 Thermoanaerobaculia bacterium | reverse complement strand
GCCGTTGACCACGTTTCCACCGGTGCCGTACGGATGGCGAGGGTCCTCCGGCTTCTTCGTCAGCGGGTCGCCCGTCTGGATCATGAATCCGGGAATGACACGGTGGAACAGCGTGCCGTCGTAGAAACCCTTCGCGGCGAGGTCGATGAAGTTCTCGACGTGCTTGGGCGCGACGTCGTAGCGGAACTTGATCGTGATGTCACCCATGTCGGTCTGCAGAATCGCAAGGGTGTTGGCGTAATCGCGTGCGGCCACCTTCTTTTTCCCTTTCCCAGCCGCCTGGCCCGACGCGGCGAGGGCGCAGAGCAGCAAGAACGTAAGCGCTGTTTTGCTCTTCACTTCGGCTCCTTTCGAGACGACCGCGGAACGATAACACTCTGGTCCTGGACGTATTCCGTAGCGACCCCACGGTAAAATCCCGGCGCATGTACGTCGCTCTCGCGCGCACGGTTCTGACCGACGTGGACCGCGACAAGATCGCCGACGAGGTCCGGAAGTTCCGCACGAGATATCCGCAGTGTTCCCGAGATGATCTCGTGGACCGCTTGATTCACCACACGGCAGTCCGCTGCGGCGTCATCGGCGCCGTCGCTTCCGCGCCTCCCGGCTTCCTGGCGGTGTTGCCGCTGGCGGCCGACTTCTCGTACCAGGTGCTCGCCTTGAACCGTCTGGTACTGACGATCGCGCGGATCTACGGGCGAACGACGACGCGGGAGCAGAGAGCGGCGACCGTTGCCGTGAGCCTGCTCTTGGGAGGCGGCGCGGAGTTCCTGCGACGCCACATCGTCAAGGGAGTCTCGACTTCCTTCAAGCGCCGGAACCAGACTCGCCTGGCGACGCATGTCGGAGGAGCGATCGGCAGCCTCCTCACTTACGGTGCCGTCCGGGCGATCGGCCGGATGGCGCGCGACTACTACCGTCCGGGGGGGACGGCCGCCCGGTTGCGCGCGCTCGCGCATCGATGAAGACCTCCGCCGACGTCGCCGTCGTCGGCGGCGGAGTCATCGGGCTCGCGCTCGCGCGGGAACTCTCCTCGCGCGGCGCCGACGTCGTCGTCGTCGAGCGCGGACGAACCGGGGAGGAAGCTTCCTCCGCCGCGGCGGGACTCCTGTCCGCGCAATCCGACGCCGAATCGCCCTCGCCCTTCTTCGAGCTCGCGAGACGAAGCCGCGACCTCTATCCCGACTGGTCTTCCGCTCTCCGGGAGGAAACGGGCATCGATGTCGGATGGCGTCGTACCGGAGTCCTTCGCTGCGGCACTCTCGAATCGCTCGAGCGGTTCGCGTGGCAGCTCGACGCCGGCCTTCCTCTCGAACGTCTGCAGCCACCGGAGATCGCCCGCCGGTCCGCGGGTCGCGCCGCGCGTGAGCTGTCGCACGGGCTCTTCTTCCCGGAGGACGCGGCCGTCGACAACCGCCAGCTGGTCCGGGCGCTTCGGAGCTCTCTCGATCGCCGCGCTGTCGCGGTTCTCGAAGGCGTCCCCGTGACACGGTTTCTTCTCGAGGCGGGCGGCTGCAGGGGAGTCGAGACGCCGGCCGGTCCGATCCGAGCCGACCGGGTCGTGGACTCCGCCGGTGCGTGGGCGAACTTCGACGCCATGCTTCCTTTCGGCATTCCGGTCGAGCCGGTCCGCGGGCAAATCGTCGAGCTCACCGACGAGCAGCCTTTCCCGACGGTCCTCGCCTCGGACGACGTCTATCTCGTGCCTCGCTCGAATGGAAGGATCCTCGTCGGTGCGACCGTCGAGAGAGTCGGGTTCCGCAAGGAGGTAACCGCCGCCGGCGTCGCCCGTCTGCTCGCCGCGGCGCTCGCGCTCGCGCCCACCCTCGAGCGCGCGCGGATGAGCGATGCCTGGTCCGGGCTGCGGCCCGGCACGCCGGACGGTCTCCCGCTTCTCGGCGAGTCTCCCGTCTCCGGACTCTTTCTCGCTGCGGGACACTTCCGAAACGGAGTTCAGCTGGCGCCCCTGACGGCGCTTCTTCTCGCCGACGCGCTCGCGGGAGTCGCCTCGGAAGACCTGTCTCCGTTCTCGCCGGAGCGCTTCATCGAAGCCGCCCGCGTCGGGTAGAGAGATCGTTTTCGGATAGAATTGCCACAACGACCGGCGGCCCGGAATCTCCGACCGGGGGCGGCGACGAACGGAGGGAAGGGCAGCCACGAAGCCTCGACGCCAATGACGATGCGGATCACTGTGAGAAGAGCAATCTACGGCGGAGTCGCCAAGACCGCCGACTTGCTCTGGCGCGCCGCTCGCGCGATCGACCGGCGCTTCCCGGAAAGATCCTTTCAGCCGAAGTGGGCGCCGGCCCCGCTCCTGAAGCAGCGGGAGCGCTCGTTTCCGAACCTCGGTTTTCCTCGCGAGACGGACTCGCTCTGCCCCCGCTGCGTGACCGAGGTCCGTTCCCAGATCCTTTCCGGAGAGGCGAACTGGAAGGTTCTGATCGACGGAAACCCCGGAGAGATCAAGGCTTCGATCGTCGAGGAAGACGGCCGGATCCTCATGAGAAAGAGCTGTCCGAAGCACGGGCCGTTCGAAGACGTCATGTCGATCGACTCTGCGTTCTTCAAACGGATCGAGTCGCTCTATCCCGGCCGGGACTTCGTGATTCCCAAAGACGGGCTGCACGAGCACGGGACGTCGTCGATCCGATACGGGCGCGGCGCGGTGCTCACGATCGACCTCACCAACCGCTGCAACATGATGTGCAACCCCTGCTTCATGGACGCGAACCAGGTCGGTTACGTCCACGAACTCGAGTGGGAAGAGGTCAAGAAGCTCCTCGACGACGCGGTGTCCGTCAAACCGCGGCGCCAGCTCTCCGTCCAGTTCTCCGGCGGCGAGCCCACGCTCTCGCCGCACTTCCTTCCCGCCATCCGGTATGCCCGGGAGATCGGGTACTTCTCGGTCCAGTGCGCGACGAACGGAATCCGCTTCGCGCAGGACGCCGACTTCGCGCGGCAGGCCGCCGAGGCCGGCCTGCGGTTCGCCTACCTGCAGTTCGACGGCGTCGGAAACGAGCACAACCAGCACCGGAAGGTCGGGAACCTCTACGACGTCAAGCTGCGCGCGATCGAGAACCTCTACAAGCACGGCGTGGACATCACGCTCGTGACGACGATCGTCAACGGCATCAACAACGATCAGGTCGGCACGATCCTCCAGTTCGCGATCGAGAACATCGACAAGGTCAACACGGTGTCGTTCCAGCCGGTCTCCTTCACCGGACGGGACGAGGACATCGACGACGAGACCCGCCGTCGGCAGCGCTACACGCTTTCTCACCTCGCCCACGACGCGAAGGCGCAGGCCGGGATCGGAGAGCCGCTGCGCGACTGGTACCCGCTGTCGGCGTCCGGACCGTTTTCGGATCTGAAGGACCTCCTGGGAGGGCTCGAGGCGGAGTGGGGGTCGCTCAAGTGCGGCTGCCATCCCAACTGCGGCATCGGCACGATGCTCCTCGTGAATGCGGAGACGAAAGAGTCGGTGACGGTCCCTTCGATCTTAAACGTCGACCGCCTGCTCCAGGACGTCAAGGGGATCACCGACTCCGGCCGGCGCAAGATCTGGACCGCCGCTCAGGTCGCTCTCTCGGTCCTGAGGAACTTGAAGTCCGACGGGATCCCGGGAGGCCTCTCGCCGTGGAGCGTCATCAAGATCATGGACGGCCACACCGGCGGGAAGCTCGGCCTCGCGAAGGAGAAACGCTACGCCTGGCGGGTCTTCTTCATCGGTGGGATGTGGTTCCAGGACCTCTTCAACTACGACTTCCGGCGCACCGAGATGTGCATCATTCCTTACGCGACGCAGATGGGCGAGATCTCGTTCTGCGCGTACAACACCGGAGTCGGCTGGCGCAAGATCATCGAGGAGATGTTCCAGACCGCTTCGCTCGCCGAGTGGTACAAGACCCGGGGCCGCCACGAAGTCTTCGCGCGCGGCCGCAGTGTTCCGCTTCCGACGTTCCCAGGGGAGGTCCTGCCGGTGAGCGCTCCTGCGCCGCGACCGGCAGCAGCTTATTTGCCTCTTGCCCGCGTTTCCGGAGGCACCGACACCGGGGATCCGTAGTGCGACGTGTCGTTGAAGAGTGCCAGGCGGGCCCGGGTCGACCGGAAGTCCAGGATGCTCAAGCCGGCGGGGCTGGAATCGAGCCGGTTCCGATAGCCGCGGCCATCGAATCCCAGCAGCGTCGCGACGAGAAGCCGGATCGTCGCCTTGTGTGACACGACGAGGACCCGTGCTTCGGGATGCGATGCGACGATCTCCAAGAGCGCCGGAAGAGCGCGTGCCGTCACGGCGAGACCCGTCTCTCCGCCTTCGGGGGCAAAGGAGAAAGGGTCCGATTCCCAGCGCGCGTATTCGGCGGGGTAAAGGCTCTCGACTTCGGCCCGCGTCCTCTCCTCCCATATCCCGTGCGACATTTCCCGGAGGTCCGCGCGCGCGACGACCTCGCGCCCGTGCGGAGCGGCGATCGACTTCGCCGTTTCGAGCGCTCGGGCGAGAGGCGACGCGTAGAAGGCGTCGATCGGCTCGCCGGCGAGCCGCGCGCCCAAGGCCCGGGCCTGCCCGCGCCCGATCTCGGAGAGAGGAACGTCCGTCTCTCCCGCGAAATGGTCCTCGGTCAGGGCGGTTACTCCATGGCGGACGAGGTAGACCCGGGTCGTCACGGACGCCGGCTCCGCGCGGAGGATCTCCCGCCGGGACGCCGCCGGCTCCGGCGGCTCGACCACGATGTCCGTCCGCCGGCGGATCCCGAAGGCCCCGCGGGGCGTCCGGACGCCACGGGTCCTCCCATTCGCCGAACAGCGGCTGTCGCGGGCGCCGCAGTCGACCCCCGCCGTCCTGCCTTCGCCTTCGCGCGCTCGCGGTCGCCCGCCTTGCGAGCGCGGATCGCGGCGATGCGCTCCGCAATCGGGATTTCGAATCGCTCCGCCGGAGCGGCGGAGTAGTCGAAGCCCGGTACGAGGATGCGCGGCAGACGCCGGCCGAGCGCCCGCTCGATCGCGCGCAGGTCGGCCTCCTCGTCCGGCGAGACGAAGGTGAAGGCGTCGCCGGTTCTCTCCGCGCGCGCCGTGCGGCCGACGCGATGGATGTAGTCGTCCGGGACGTGCGGTACGTCGAAGTTGACGACGTGCGGGAGAGCTTCGACGTCGATGCCCCTTGCGGCGATGTCGGTCGCGACGAGGACGCGGAATTTGCCGCTCTTGAATCCGGCGAGCGCCTGCGTACGTTGCGGCTGGCTGCGGTTTCCGTGAATCCGCTCGCAGGACACGCCCCTCTTCGATAGCGCCTCGAAGAGCCGGTTCGCGCGATGCTTCGTGCGCGTGAAGACCAGGACATTCTGGAGGTCACCGCGCTTGAGCAGCTCGGCGAGAAGCGGCGTCTTCAAGTTGCCTGTCACGGGATAAACCGCCTGCGTGATGCCGACCGCCGGCGCGGCCGGGCGCTCGACGTTCACGGGAACGGGGTCGCGCAGGATCTCGCTCGCCAGCTTCGCGATCGGCGCGGGCATGGTCGCCGAGAAGAAAAGAGTCTGGCGCCGGGCGGGCAGGTGCTTCAGGATACGGCGGATATCAGGCAAAAATCCCATGTCCAGCATTCGGTCCGCCTCGTCGAGCACGAGGACCTCCAGGCTGTCGAGCCGCGCGTAGCCGTGGCGGAAGTGGTCGAGCAGACGTCCCGGCGTCGCGACCATCACGTCGACTCCGGCACGGAAGGCGTGCTCCTGAGGACCCATCGCCACGCCGCCGAAAACGGCCGCCGTCTGGATCGGGGTATGCACGGCGAGCTGACGCGCGTGGTCCTCGATCTGCGCGGCGAGCTCGCGCGTCGGGGTAATGATCAACGCGCGGG
>DASWDK010000218.1:0-1779 GCA_036395335.1 Thermoanaerobaculia bacterium | reverse complement strand
GAACGGTCGTCTTCCTGCGGAACCGCGACGTCCCGGGAGTCGTCGGCCGCGTGGGGACGATTCTCGGCGAGGGAGGAATCAACATCGCGAACTTCTCGCTCGCGCGCGGCGGCGGAGACCGCGCGGCGGCGATCATCGCGGTCGACTCGATTCCCCCCGCGGGAGTCCTCGCGAAGCTCCGCGAGGCGCCGGGCGTCGAAGAGGTGCGGGTGGTGACGTGGTGAACCGATTGCGCGTCGTCGTGCTCTACGGCGGCCGATCGGTCGAGCGGGAGGTCTCGCGCGTTTCGGCCAGGACGATCGTGGGAGCGCTCGACCGGTCGAAATACGACGTGCTGCCGCTCGCCGTGTCCGAGGACGGACGGTTCCTGTCGGCGGCGGACTCCGCCCGGCTTCTCGCGGAAGGGCCGGTGCCCGATCGGATCCGCCGCGCGGAGCCGGAGAGCCAGGGCCTCGTGCCGGTGGAGATCTCTCCCGGCCGGGCGGACGTCGTCTTCCCGATCATCCACGGCACGACCGGCGAGGACGGGACGCTGCAGGGCTTCCTCGATTTCCTCGGAATTCCTTACGTCGGCGCCGGGGTGACCGGCTCGGCGATCGGAATGGACAAAGCGGTCTTCAAGGCGCTGCTCTCGAGCGCGGGGATCCCGACACCGCGCTCGGTCGTCGTGCGCGCTTGCGATCGCGGAGAGCGGGCGCGGCAGATGGCCGCCTCCCTGCCGCTGCCGCTGTTCGTCAAACCCGCGACGGGCGGCTCTTCGGTCGGGGTCGTCAAGGTCAAGGACCTCGCCTTACTCGACGAGGGATTGGCCGAGGCGTTTCGCTACGACGACCGGGCGTTGGTCGAGGAGGGAATCGACGCCCGCGAGCTCGAGTGCGCCGTGCTCGGCGACGAGGAGCCGCGCGCTTCGGTACCGGGAGAGGTGGTGCCCGGCCGCGAGTTCTACGACTACGACGACAAGTATCGCGACGACAAAGCGAAGCTGCTCATCCCGGCGCCCGTCCCCCACAGCGTCTCGGAAGACGTCCGCCGGCTCGCCGTCGAAGCGTTCCGGCTGTGCGGCCTGTCGGGAATGGCGCGGGTCGACTTCTTCTTGGAGCGCGGCACCGACCGGGTTCTCGTCAACGAGGTGAATACGCTGCCCGGCTTCACGGCGATCTCGATGTACCCGAAGCTCTGGGAGGCGAGCGGCGTTCCGCTCTCCGCGCTCTTGGACGAATTGATCCGGCTCGCGCTCGCGCGAAAAGAGAAGCGCGATCGCCTCTCCCACAAGCCTCCGGCTGAGCTGGCCTGACCTCGGCACCCGGCACCGGGAATCGGTTGCTCGACGTCTACGTCGGGAATCCGGCCGCCTCTCGGGAGAAGCGGCGAGCCGGTCGGCGGGCGCCATTTCCCGTCAGTCCCGCTCTTCTCCAAGGATCTGAGACAAGAGCCCAGTTGATTTTCTCTTGCGTGGAGAGTGGAATTGCCTCTGGTCCGGTATGGAAGGTGCCGGGCCGGCGGACATTCCATTTGAGCATTCTCGGAGCAAGGGAGCTGAGCACCGCAATTTGCGGAAGGGGGGAAGACTATCGACAAATCACATTCTTCAAGTGGAGTTTCGGGGTCGCAAACCGATAGGGAGAACAATATGGGAAACCGGAAACTGGTACTCATCCTTCGATTTACGTTCCTGGCGCTGGTCGTGCTGGGGGCTTTCGTGCTCCTGCCGGCGGTGGCGCAAGCACTGTGCACGCCGTTCGCCCACGGCGTGAATATTTTCAAGTCGTGCATCTCGCC
>DASWDK010000217.1:0-1822 GCA_036395335.1 Thermoanaerobaculia bacterium | reverse complement strand
CCCCGTGTCATCGCGATCCACGATCTCGACCCTCCAGCCGCGCGATTCCGCGTAGCGCGAGTACATGCGAAAAAGCTCCGAAGCGAAGAGGGCCGCCTCTTCGCCGCCGGTGCCCGCGCGGATCTCGAGGAAGACGTTGCGGGAGTCTTTCGGGTCGCTGGGCAGCAGCAGGACCTTGAGCTCCTGCTCGACCTCCTGCAGGCGGGCGGTCAGAGCCGTCCGCTCCGAGGACGCGAGTTGATAGAGCTCGTCCCCGGGCGGGAGCGATTCGGTCAGCTCCCGGGCGCCTTGCAGCTCGTTCTGGACGCACCGGTACTCTTCCATCTTGGCGATGATCGGTTCGAACTCCGAGAGGGTCTTCTGAGCGCCGCGGACCGCGCGGTGGTCCTGGACGAACTGCGGGTCGGCCAGGCGCGCCTTGACCTCGTCGTATTTGCGGCGGATTTCTTCCAGTTTTTCGAGCATGGGCAATGGGTTCTCCGCTGTCAGCTCTCGGCCGTCAGCCGGACAGACTCCGAAGCCGCTAGAGAGCGGTGAAAAAGAGAGAAGGAGAGGAGACGGATCGGACGCTCAGGGGCATTCCTCTAGGAGGAGGCGCCGGCGGCCTTCTTCTCGTAGCGCTTGCGGAAACGCTCCACGCGGCCGGCGGAGTCCACCAGCTTCTGTTTGCCCGTGAAGAAGGGATGGCACTTGCTGCAGATCTCGATGCGCAGCTCCTTCTTGGTCGACCGGGTCGTCCAGGTCTCGCCGCAGGCGCAATGGACAAGAACCTCGTGATACTCGGGATGCAGATTGGTCTTCATGGAACCACTCATCTTATGCGAGCCTCGGCTTCGGCGCAACCCCGTGAGGCAATCGGGTGTTGACCTTTCTTCGGGCTATTCGCCTACCGCTCGTTGGCGCTCGATGCGGAAAAGGTCGGGCCGATGGGTCCTGTCGCCGGCCACCTCGCGCGCGCACTCCGGCTACCGGATCAAGTCGGACTAAGGGAGGGTCCCTCCGCACGCGCGCGAGGTCTCCGTCCGGCGCCACCCATCGGCCCTCGCACTTCGGCAAGCCGAGCTGTGCTTCCCGGCGGCGGGGCCGTCTCCCGGAGGAGGCGATGAGCGAAGGAGCACACCTCACTTCCAACCTCGCCACTCCGACTCTGCGACTGAGCGATCCAGCGACGGCCAGGGTCTCTCTGTTACGGCCGGGCCGGCGCGTGCCGACGAGGGAGACGGCCCCGACGCCGGGCGACGAAGCAAAGTCGGTCACAACTGGCAATCGCGCACAGGGTCCCTCCGGATATGGCACATGTTCTAGAATCTTACGTTCAGCCGTGTTTTACCTGTACGTGACCGCTCCCGGGATGCCGGCGCAGAAGTTCCTGCTCGACCGTCCCGTCACGACGATCGGGCGATCGTCCATGAACGATCTGCCTATTTCCGACAAGATGCTCTCCCGCCAGCACGCGCGGATCGTCCGGGACACCAACGGCGGGCTGACAGTCGAGGACCTGGGCTCGCGCAACGGCACGTTCTTGAACGGCGAGCGCCTCGTGATTCTGCAGCCCTTGAAGTCCGGAGACCGGATCACGGTGGGCGGAGTCACGCTCAAGGTGGAGTCCGAGTCCACGACCCGCGTGCGCATCGACGAGATCGCCGGCGAGGACGCCCTCGACAACACGATCCTGAAGGCGTCGGCGGAGCTGCTGCGCAAGCCGACCGAGACCGACCCGAGGCTCCCGGCCGAACAGCTCTCCAAGCTGATCGAATCGCTCCGGGTGGTCAACGAGCTGACGATCGAGCTGCTGCGCGACGTCTCCGTGGACGAGCTCTTG
>DASWDK010000216.1:0-5859 GCA_036395335.1 Thermoanaerobaculia bacterium | reverse complement strand
GGATTCTTTGTCCAACTGTTGGCTGTTACACTCGTTTTTTCCGGAGGAGTGGCCGAGTGGTTTAAGGCGGCGGTCTTGAAAACCGCTGTACCGAAAGGTACCGGGGGTTCGAATCCCTCCTCCTCCGCCATCGCCGCGACGCCGCCCGACACGGTCAGTCTTCTCAGCGAGCCGCGGCCTTCGCGCTCTCCTCCCGCAGTCGCTTCAATTCGGTGACGTCGCGGCTGACAAAGATCGCGGCGAGCGGGCGCCCGTACTCGTCTCCCAGCGAGACGACGAGCGTCTCGGCGATCCCCTCCGAGCCGTCCTTGCGAACGAACGGCATCTCGCCGGACCACCGCCCTTCCCGTTTCATCGAAGAGAGCATCCTGCTCGTCAATTCGGAGTCGCCGGGCGCGTGGAGCAGCGCCGGGGTCTTTCCGACCGTCTCTTCCTTCGAGTAACCGAACATCCGCGCCGCTCCCGCGTTCCAGTCGACGATCTTTCCGTCGAGATCGGTCACGACGACGCCGTCGAAGATGTGATCGAGGTAACGCGCTTGGCGCTTTAAGGTCATTTCCATCAACCGCCGCTCGGTGACGTCGCGGAAGCTCCAGACCCTCCCGACGGTCTTGCCGCCGATCTTCTGAGGCTGCGAATAGCGCTCGAAGATCCGGCCGTCCTTGAACTCCAGCCAGTCAAAGCTCTTCGAGTCGGGCTGCGCGTAGAGCTCCTTCACTTTCTTGATGAACCGCTCCGGGTCCTTCAACTGATCGAGGACCCACGCGAGCGCGCGGTTGTCGTCGCGCGACTGCGTGATGAAGTCGGGAATCCGCCACATCTCGACGAACTTGCGGTTGAAGTTCGACATCTTTCCGTTCTCGTCGACGACTAAGATGCCGTCGGTCGTCGCGTCGAGCGTCGCTCGGAGAAGCGACAGGCTCTCTTCGATCTCCCGGTCCGCGCGGCGACGGGAAGTGACGTCGCGGAACGACAGAACTCTCCCGATGCTCTTTCCCCCGAGCATCTGCGGCCTCGTGTAGCGCTCGAAGATCCGGCCGTCCTTGAACTCCACGACGTCGAAGGTCGGCGCCTCCGGCCGAGCGTACGACCGCATCGCCAGCTGGACGAAACCGCCCGGATCCTTCAGCTGATCGAGAACTGCTTCCATGAGGTCGTCGCGGTGCGCGGCGGAGGCAGTTTCCTCGGACAGCTTCCACATCTCGAGAAACTTCCTGTTGTAAGTGAGGATGTTGCCGTCGTGGTCCATCACGAGAATCCCGTCGGCCGTCGAATCGAGTGTTGCGCGCAGAAGTGAGACCGATTGCTCGAGCTCTCTCTGGATGTTCTTCCGCTCGGTGACGTCGAACGCCACGCCGATGACGCCGTAGATCTTGCCGTCGGCGTGCCGGAGAGGCTCGACGTGGGAGGCGAACGTTCGTCCTTTCCACTCGGTCTCGTAGGTGACTGACTCTCCGGCGAGCGCCTTGCGGTGCGCCGCGATCGCGTGAAAATCCTGATCGGCGGTTCCGAAGTAGTCGAAGAGCGTCAGACCGTTGAACTGGTCCGGCCTCTGGTCCAGGTTCGCCAGGCCGGCGCCCATCGAGGAAGTGAACCGGAGGTTGCAGTCCACCGACCAGAGGACCGCCGGCATCTGCTCGGCCAGGAGCCGGACGCTGACCTCCTTCTCGTGCAGTGCCTCGCCCGCCTCCTTGCGTTCCTGGATCAGCCGGCGGCGGAGCTCCAGCCGGGCCTCGACCTGGCGGGACAAGGCGCGGAGCGCGGTTTCCTGCTCTTCCGTCAGCTGGCGCGGGAGACGGTCGACCACGCAGAGGGTTCCGAGCGCATGGCCTTCGGGGGTTCGCAGCGGAGCTCCGGCATAAAAGCGGATCTTGGGATCGGTCGTGACGAGCGGGTTGCCCGAGAAACGCGGGTCCTTCGTCGCGTCCGGCACCACGAAGAGGTCGCGCTGCAGGATCGCGTGCGCGCAGAAGGCGAGATCGCGCGGCGTCTCCTGTGCTTCGAAGCCGACCTTCGCCTTGAACCACTGCCGGTCGTGATCGATGAGAGAAATCATCGAGATCGGGGTCCCGCAGATCTGAGACGCGATCAGGGCGAGATCGTCGAAGTCCTGCTCGGGACCGGAATCGAGGATTTCGAGGTCCCGGAGTGCCTCGAGACGGGCGTCTTCATCGGCTGGGAGGGCCGCACGCATACGCGAACTCCCGGTTTTTCTGACGAATCAATCATAGAACACGACCGTATCGCGTCTCCTGAACGTTGAACTTCGACCCTTCAACCACATTTTCGGGCTCCCAGGCGACCTACTGAGTACTTACGCCTTGAGAAACAGGACTCGAGGTTCGGTCATCTCTTCCACCGCATAACGCACACCTTCTCGTCCGAACCCGGACGCTTTCGTGCCGCCGTAGGGGAAGTTGTCGATCCGCATCGTCGGGGCGTCGTTGACGATCACTCCGCCGACCTCCAGACGGTCGAACGCCTTCATGGCCCTCGAGATGTCCCGCGTGAAGACGGACGCCTGGAGGCCATACTGGCTGTCGTTGGCCCGCGCGAGCGCGTCGTCGAACCCGTCGAACGCTTCGACCGTTGCAACCGGGCCGAAGACCTCTCGCTCGCGAAGCTTTGTTCCGTGCGGGACGTCGGCAGCAACGATCGGCCAGAGTTTCGCGCCGTCGCGCCGGGGAGGCAGGAGGAGCTTCGCCCCCGCCCGTCTCGCTTCTTCCGCCCAGGATTCGACCCGCACCGCGTTCTCCAAATCGATCATGGGTCCCAGCGTCGTCGAAGGCTCGGCCGGATCCGCCGGCTCGAGCCGCTTCGCTGCCGCCAGAAACGCCGCGACAAACGACTCGTAAATCGGCCGCGCCACGAACAGCCTCTGCGCCTTGATGCAGACCTGGCCTCCGTATGCGAAGGCGGCGATGGCGAGGTTTCCCGCGGCGGCCTCGACGTCCGCGTCCTCGCACACGATGGCGGCCGCGTTTCCCCCGAGCTCGAGGATGACTTTCTTGCGGGCCGCCTCCTCCTTGATCTTCCAGCCGACCACGTCGCTCCCTGTAAAGCTCACGCAACGGATCCGGTCGTCGGTCCAGAGTGGTCGCGCGACGTCGGGGTCCGCGTGGACGAGAGAGAACGCGCGCTTTGGCCAGCCGGAGGTTTCGACCGCGCGGGCGAGCAGGTCCGCCGTCACCGGAGTGCGCGGGGACGGCTTCAGGATCACGGGGTTGCCGGCGGCGAGCGCGGGCGCGAGCTTGTGGAGCGCGAGATTGAGCGGGAAGTTGAAGGGCGTGATCGCCGTGACCGGGCCGACGGGAAACCGGCGGACGGCACAAAAAGCGCCTTCGCCGCGCGGCTCGATGTCCACCGGGACCACCTCGCCTTCGAACCGCGTCGCCTCCTCCGAGGCCAGCCGGATCGTCGTCAGACCCCTCTCGAGCTCCGCATCCGCGTATCGGCGCGGCTTTCCCGCCTCGGCGATGATCGTCTCGACGAATTCGGCGCGCCGGGCCTCGACCTCGTCCCGCAGCCGTCGCAGGACTTCGGAGCGGCGGTGCGCCGGGAGGAGGCGCGTCTCTTCGAATCCCGCCGCCGCCGCGGCGATCGCCCGCTCGATCTCGGCAGGACCGGCTTTCGCGACCCGCCCGACGAGCTCGCCCGACCAGGGCGATCGCACCTCGATCCACTCCCGGGTCGTGGCCTCTTCACCCGCGATGCGAAGGGGAAGATCTCTCGAGTTCAAAGCGCAAAGTCCAAAGCGACCCGCCGATCTACTTCGCGACCCCGATCCGTTCGCGGATCGCCGGCGAAAGTGGAATCAAGTCGCGCGACTTCCTCTGTGCCCGGTCGTACGCGGCGAAGAACGCTTTCGGGCCGGCTGCGAGCGCGCCGCGAAACGCCTCGAGCCCGGAGTTCTGGATGATCCCGTCGCAGAGGAAGGCACCCGCGGGCCCCGCAATCCGCTGCGCGAACTCCGGCCGCTGGATTTCGGTCATGAGCGCCATCCGCGTCTCGAGGTCTTTCTCCGATTCCACCAGCCTCTCCGCGGTGCGGTTCAATTCGGCAATCGAACGCTTCATCGGCTCCTTCAGCCAGACGGAGAGGGGGAAGAAGTTTTCGTCGACATGGAAGAGGGCGGGCGGCCCCTGTTCGGTCGCGATCTGGAAGAGCGGCGCGAGCTCGCCGAGCGACGGGTCGCGCCGGATCCAGGCGGAGCTTCCCCTCCGGTAGTTGGACCAGGCCTGACGGAACGCCTCTCCGGCGACGAGCCGCGCGAGGCGCTCGATCTGGTTGTCGACCGTTTCGGAGGCGGACTCGCCGAGCGCGCGGGAGAGGTCCACGATCATCGCTTCGTCGCCGTCGGGCCCGACGACGACGAGATGGTCCGCGAGGCCGGCGAGACCAAAAGAGAGAAGGACCTGCAGACGTGCGGAAACCGGCCGGTCGGCCGGGAGGAGCGCCGCGGCGCGTTCCGCCGCCATCCGTGCCAGGTCCGCCTCCCGGGACGGGAGCGCGGCGAGGAGACCCTCCCAGCGCGCCCGGCCGGCGCGGATCGGGTGAAGATCGAAGACCCCGCTTCGGGCCTGCTCGTCGAAGGCGGCCGCGAGATCGTGGTCGAAGGTCTCGAGCGTCCTCGCCGAGTCCTGGACCGAGAGACGCACCGCCGGGAGGGCTTCGATCGCTTTTGCCTCCTCGGCGTCGAATGCCGGGCGCGAGAGGAATGCGAGGAGATCATGGGCGGCGCGCGAATTCACCCGGATCTCGATCGAGTGCTTCGCCGCCGGTGGCGCCTCGTACGGAGCCCGGGAGGTCCCGGTGACCGGGCCGGCCGTGGGCGCCGAAGTGCCGCACCGCAAGGCAGCGGACGCGGCGAGAAGGAAGAGAGCCGCCCTTCCCGTCATACCAGGATCGCCCCCACCGCGGTCTCGACGTCGGAAAAATCGGAGAAGAGCGCGTGCGGCCGCTCGGCCGCGAGCTTCTCCGCCGGCGTGGGGCCGGTCGCGACCGCGATCGCCCGGGCGCCGAGCGAACGCCCGCACGCCACGTCATGCACCGAATCCCCGATGATGACCACGGAGCCGGCGGAAAACTCCCTCCCGGTCGACGCACGCGCGCGCGCCAGGGCGATCGGAGGCAGGCAGTAGCGGTCGGGCGAGTCGTCTCCGAACGCCCCGAATCGGAAATATCGATTGAAGCCGGGAGGTTCGAGCTTGATCCGTGCCCCGCGCTCGATGTTGCCCGTCAACAATCCGAGGGTGACCCGCGGCTCCGCCGACAGCCGCTCGAGCAGCGCGGGAACCCCCGGCTTCGGCACCACCGCTTCGGGCCGGAGCCTCCGGCGGAGCTCCTCGACGTACCGGTCCAGAACGTCGGAGAGCGCCGTCTCGAAACGCTCGGCGCCGACGGATTCGAGCACGAGCTCCCGAAGGATCTGCGGATCGGTCTTTCCCGAGAAGTCGTTCCCGTCAGACGATCCCTCCCAGCCGAGCACGGACGAAAGCGCCGCGAGGATCGATTCGCGCGCGACTCGCCCGGCGGACACGAGAGTGCCGTCCACGTCGAAGAGCACGAGGCGATCGGAGTTTTCGGCCATCAGCTCCCGGGGCCCGGATCATACGAAAACTTCTTCGCGTGCCATTCGCAGATCGCGACCATCCCGCGTCTCCAGTATGCCCATTCGTGCCCGCCCGGCTCGAGAACGACCTCGGTCGGAATGCCGTGCTCGTTCAAGTACGACCCGAGCTGCGCCGCGACTCCGTCGAGCCCGTAGAAGTCCTCCGTGCCGGCGCGAAGGTGCGCCGAGAAAGGAGGCTTCTCGAACCGCGCTTCATGGACGAGGTCCCAGACGTCGTTCGAGGCGAG
>DASWDK010000215.1:0-4676 GCA_036395335.1 Thermoanaerobaculia bacterium | reverse complement strand
GCGCGGTGCAGGGCCTCCTCGCGCTCGACGGGTCCGATGGAACGGATCCGCTCGACCACCTTGACGCGCCAAGGCTCGGGCGAGAGCTTCCGCATCGTGCTACCCGGGCTCGAAGAAACTCAGAGCCGTCGGACCAGCGGGAAAGCCGAGGCGACGAGCCCGAGCCCCATCAAGAGAAGCATCGGGAAGGACAGGGTCGGGATGTTGCTCGGCGCGATCCCACCGAGCGGCGTCGCGGTCGCCGGAGTGTTGTTCGCCTCGACCTCCGGCGTGGGCATCAGGACTCGGGTTGCCGGCCTCGCGCGAACCGCGGCAAACCATCCCCAGGCGGCCAGAGCAAGGACCCGGACGAGCCGCGATTTCACGCTCCTTCCCCTCCGCGCGCGGCAGTGTGCAACAAGCCTCCGGGGCAGTAAAGAACTCTTTTCTCCCGCTCGGACGGCTGCGATTACGCCCGGGCCCGCTTGCGGCCGTCGCCGAGCACGCGCTTCAGAAACTGCCCCGTGTACGATCCGCGAACCCGCGCGACCGACTCCGGCGTCCCCTCGGCCACGATCTTGCCCCCCTCGTCGCCCCCCTCCGGGCCCAGGTCCACGATCCAGTCCGCCGTCTTGATGACGTCCAGGTTGTGTTCGATGACGATGACTGTGTTGCCCTTCTCGGTGAGCGACCGCAGGACGCCGAGCAACTTCTTGATGTCGTCGAAATGGAGACCGGTCGTCGGCTCGTCGAGCAGGTAGAGCGTGCGGCCGGTCGAGCGTCGCGCCAGCTCCCGTGCGAGCTTGACGCGCTGCGCCTCGCCCCCGGAGAGCGTCGTCGACGACTGGCCGAGCTGAATGTAGCCGAGGCCAACTTCCACGAGCGTTCGGCAGATGTTCGCGATCGGGGGAACGTTCGTAAAGAGCTCCAGCGCCTGCTCGACGGTCAGCGCGAGGATGTCCGCGATCGACTTCCCCTTGTAGTGGACCTGCAGCGTCTCACGGTTGTAGCGCTTCCCTCCGCAGACGTCGCAGGTGACGTAGATGTCGGGCAGGAAGTGCATTTCGATCTTGATCTGTCCGTCGCCGGAGCACGCCTCGCACCGGCCCCCCTTCACGTTGAACGAGAACCGTCCCGGCGCGTAGCCGCGCGCCCGCGCTTCCGGCGTTCGGGACATGAGCTCCCGGATCGGGTTGAAGACGTTCGTATACGTCGCCGGGTTCGACCGGGGCGTGCGCCCGATCGGCGACTGGTCGATGTTGATCACCTTGTCGATTTCGAAGAGACCTTCGACCCGCTCGTGCCGCCCCGGTCGCTCGGTCGCGCCGTGAAGCGCCCGAGCGAGGGCGCGATACAGCGTGTCGTTGACGAGAGTCGACTTGCCGGAACCGGAAACTCCGGTCACCGCCGTCATGACACCGACCGGGAACCGGACGTCGATCCCCTTCAGGTTGTGCTCCCGCGCGCCCCGCACGACGAGCGACTTGCCCGACCCGACGCGTCGGATCTCCGGGAGCGGGATCTCGACCTCGCCGGCGAGATAGCGCGCCGTCAGCGATTCGGGAGACCGCGACAGCTCGTCCGGCTTGCCTTGCGCGACGAGCCTTCCCCCGTGCACTCCGGCGCCGGGGCCGAGGTCGATGACCCAGTCCGCCGACAGGATGGTCTCGGCGTCGTGCTCGACGACGATCACCGTGTTGCCGAGATCGCGCATCGAAAGAAGCGTGTCGATCAGCTTGCGGTTGTCACGCTGGTGCAGGCCGATCGAAGGCTCGTCGAGAACGTAGAGAACTCCCATCAGCTTCGATCCGATCTGGGTCGCCAGCCGGATGCGCTGCGACTCCCCGCCCGAGAGCGACGCGGCTCCGCGTGACAGGTTGAGGTAGCCGATTCCGACGTTCGACAGGAAGCCCAGGCGGTCGCGGATCTCCTTCAGGATCTTTCCCGCGATCTCGCGCTCGCGCGGCGTGAGCGAGAGCTCCTCGAAGAAGGAGATCGAGTCGGCGATGGTCTCGCCCGAAACTTCGTCGATCGACCGGCCGCCGACCTTGACCGCGAGGGCCTCCGGCTTCAGCCGCCTCCCCTTGCAGGCCGGGCACGGCTCCGCGGACATATAGACCTCGAGCTCGGCGCGATGCTCCGGGTTCTCCGTCTCCCGGTATCGCCGCTCGATCATCGGCACGAGGCCTTCGAACGAAGACCGCCAGTGGTACTCCCCCTTTTCCGCCACCCACGAGAAGCGGATCTCGTCGGCGCCGGATCCGTAGAGGATGACGTCGCGAGCCGGCTTCGGGATCTTCGAGAACGGCTGATCGAGCTTGAATCGGTAGTGCTTCGCGAGAGTCGCCATTTGGCGCGTTCGCCAGTTCGTCGAGCCCGGTTTCAGGATGGCGATGGCCCCGTCGGAGATCGACTTCTCCGGAGCGACGACCAGCCGATCGGGGTCTGCTTTCAGGATCGTTCCGAGTCCCGAGCATTTCGAGCACGCGCCGTACGGAGAGTTGAACGAGAAGAGTCGGGGGGTGATCTCGGTCAGGGAGGTTCCGCAATCCGGGCAGGCGTAGTTCGCGGAGAGAACCTCTTCCGGACCGTCGACGACCGAAAGGATCACGAGGCCGCCCGAGACGCGCGTCGCGGTCTCGATCGATTCCGCGAGACGTTTTCGATAGTCCTCGTCGCGAGCCGGTTTGCCGACGAGGCGATCCACGACCACCTCGATCGTGTGCTTCTTCTGGCGATCGAGATCCGGCGGATCGTCCAGGTCGACGAGTTTGCCGTCGATGCGGGCGCGCAGAAACCCTTCCTTGACCATCTCCGCCATCTGCTTGCGGTATTCCCCTTTCTTCCCGGTCACGTACGGAGCGAGGATCACGAAGCGGCTTCCTTCCGGGAGCCTCAGGGCTCGGTCGACCATCTCCTGGACGGTCTGCGCCTGGATCGGCCGGCTGCAGCTCGGGCAGTGGGGCTTTCCGATCGAGGCGTAAAGCAGGCGCAGGTAGTCATAGATCTCGGTCACCGTCCCGACCGTCGAGCGAGGGTTCTTGGACGTGGTGCGCTGCTCGATCGAGATCGCCGGCGACAACCCCTCGATCGAGTCGACGTCCGGCTTCTCCATCTGCTCGAGGAACTGGCGGGCATAGGCGGACAGAGACTCGACGTAGCGGCGCTGCCCTTCCGCGAAGATCGTGTCGAAGGCGAGAGACGACTTCCCGGAGCCCGAGACTCCTGTGATCACCACGAGGCGGTTGCGGGGGATGTCGCAGTCGAGGTTGCGGAGGTTGTGCTGACGGGCTCCGCGAATCCGGAGAAAGTCCATGAAGGGACGGATTGTAACCAGTCGCCTTCGATCGCTCGGAAGGGGCTCGGGACGGGGATCTTATACGACTTTAGTCGAAGGCACAGATTTGATCCTTGAACACTCTTGTCCCGCGGGGCATAGTGGCATCCGGACCTGGGAGAACTCGGACAACCGAAACCGATCGGCGAGTCGGGGACGAGCCACGATCGCGCGACCATACGAGAACAGGCGGTTCCGTCTCGGATGAGAGCCTTCGGGAGACTCCTCGCCCTGCTGGGGCTTTCGCTCGTCGTATTCGCATCACCGGGACAGGAGAACGGCTCACTTCGGGGATTCCAGCGACCGGCGGCGGCTGATCCGACCCCGGGCGAGTCGCCGGCGGGACAGCCCGAGGCCGGGCTCGTCCCTCTCGAGACGCTCGCGGGGGGGGACACCTGCGGGTCCGCGACCCCGATCTCCACCCTCCAGTACAACGATTCCGGCACGACGGTCGGCAAGGGAAACGACAGCACCGGTTTTCTCAAGCAGAGTTGCGCCGAGCCGACCGGATTTTTCAGTCGGCTGGGGCCCGACGCGATCTACAGCTTCACGATCCTCGGGCCCGGGAACACCCTGACCTTCACGGTGACGCCGGGCAACTTGGACTACGACCCGGCAATCTACGTCTTGAGGAATTGTCTGCAGCTGAATACCTGCGTCGACGGGGCGGATGAGCACTTCAACGGACAGTCCGAAACGCTGACGGTCAGCGAGCTTGCCGCGGGAACCTACTACTTCGGCGTGGATTCCTCGCTGGATCCGAGCGAGGACCCGGCGGCCTCCGGCCCTTACACGCTGAACGTCACCGGCGATTTCGGAAACCCCAACATCACGCCGAGCGCCACGCCGACCCCGACTCTGACGCCCTCCGTCACCCCGACGGCGACGCGGACGCCGACCGCGACCCCGACGCCGACGCCGACATCGACGTCGACGCCGACCGCGACCCGGACGCCGACCAACACGTCGTCGCCGTCGTCAACGCCCACGGCCACTGCGACGCCGGCTGTTCCTCCCACGAATACTGCGACGCCGACCATCACGTTCACACCGTCGGTGACCCCGACGCGAACGAGCACGGTGACGGGGACTCCTCTCTCGCCGACTCGGACGCCGACTCCGACGAGGACTGCGACTCCGAACCCGTCGTCGACCATCACGCCGACCGCGACGAAAACCCCGACCGCGACCCGGACGCCCACGCCCGGGCCTGTGGTGCCCGGCTTCTACACGCTCATCCCCTGCCGGCTGGCCGATACGAGAGACCCCACGGGACCTTTCGGAGGACCGGCCCTGCAGGCGGGATCGACCCGCGCCTTCCTCATGGTGGGACGCTGCGGCATCCCCGCGGAGGCCGATG
>DASWDK010000214.1:0-2443 GCA_036395335.1 Thermoanaerobaculia bacterium | reverse complement strand
AGATCCTGAAGGTCGTGCGTCGGGCCGCGGCGCGCCACGCGCACGAGCCGGATCCCTGACTTGCCGTAGCTGTTGGCGCCGAGCATCAGGAGCCGCGGTACGTCGAGTAGGAAAACGGCGAGAGGAGCAAGGGGACGTGGTAGCTCTGCGATGGGTCGCGGACCTCGAAGACGATCTGCGCGAGCGGGAAGAATCCTTGGGCTCCGTTCGCTTCGAAGTAGGAAGCCGTGTCGAACGTCAGCCGGTACGTGCCGGCGGCGATTTCTCCGCCGAAAAGCTCATGCGCGCGCCCGTCCGGGTCGGTGCGGGCGCGTCCGAGTGTCTTCCAATCGTCGCCGGATCGGACTTCCAGCGTGACCGGGACGCCTCCGGCCGGCCGACCCCGGGAGGTATCGAGAACGTGTGTGGTTATGCCGCTCATCTCTCCGTCGCGAGGAGCTTTTCCAGGCGAAGCCGCGTGATCTTACGCTGCTCCTCGACCGCGATCGCGAGCTCCGTCGCCGGGTCGTTGCCCAGACGCTTCTCGGCGAGAGCGAGCATCTCGGCGGCGCTTCGGCCCGATGCGCAGACGATGAAAATGTAGCCGAACCGCTCCTCGTACTCCCGGTTCGCGTCCGCCAGGTTCGCGAGCGTCTCGGGAGAAGCGCCTTTCGTCCCGCCCTGCTCCTCGCGCGACCAGGCGCGGCTCGAGAATGTCGCGGGGACAGGTCCTGCGGACCTGCACCCGCCACCGTACTCGGAGTCGGAGTCGCCGATTTTCGGATGGGAGCGATAAAATAAATCTGTTCCCTTTTCGTTCTCCGACGACCCGATCTTCGGATGCCCCGCGAACGCTTCGAGCCAGTCTTCCCTCGAGAGCGATCGCGAGATGCGGTCGGCTTCGTCGGCGAGCTCCCGAAAGCTTTCGAACGGGCGGGCCGCGGACATCCGCCGCGCCCACTCGGAAGATGCGCAACACGAGGAGAAGAGCGCTCGTGCCTCCTCAGACGGGAGGGCGTTCAACGTCTCGAGCTCGGGGCTCACGACGGGTTCGGTTCGACTTCGCCGAAGAGCCGAAGCCTCGCCACGCCTCCGTCCGGGTAGATGTGGAAGCGCGCGTGCGTCGCCGCGGGTGACGGTTGCAATTCCGCCTCGAAGGCGTGGACCGAGTCGGGGGAGAGCGGCGTCGCCGGCAGAATCTCGCGCCATCGGGCTTCGGACGACAGCGGATCGCCTTCTTCCAGCAGCTCGAGCGAACAGCTCCCCGGCGCGTTCCCTTTGAACCAGCTCGTGTCCACCTCGACGCGCCGCACCCGTCCGCGCATCCCCAGACGCAGAATCGTCCAGTCGTGTCCGGGCCCGCGGCGGCGGCGCGTTTCCCAGCCGTCGTACATGCCGCGGGGCGGCCCCGGCAGGATCAGGTTGTGGCGCGCTCCGAAGAACATGTCGCTCGCGGCGACGACGAGCCCGCCGTTCTCGAGACCGGCGAGGTCGACCTCCTTCTGTCGGAAAAGCTTCGCCTCGTCGGGTACCACCATCCCGTAAACGCGCAGGCGCGCGACCCCTCCGTCCGGATAGATGTGGAGCTTCACATGCGTGAAGCGACGGTCGCTCGCGATTTCGAACAGGTTCTCGGAATCCCCCCGGAGGAGGGACTTCGAGAGGATCTCCATCCAGGGCCCGTCGGGACTTTCCCCTGCTTCGATCGAGCACGACTCGGGGAAGTTGCCCTTGAAGAACGCGGTGTCCACGCAAACGCCGTGGATGATCCCGGGCAGGCCGAGACGGACGACGCACCAGTCGTGCCCTGGCTCGCGCCGTCGGCGGGTCTCCCAGCCGTCCATCCACTTCCCGCGGTCGGTGTACTCGTGCTCCAGGAAAACCGGTCTGCCGGTCTTCACGAGGTTCTCTTTCGGAGCGAAGAACTCGTCGTTCGCCGCGACGGCGGTGCCTCCCAGACGCTCGGAGGCAAGGTCCACGAGCTCGGTGAAGTTCGTCAAGCGCCTCCCCGCTTCTCGCGCAGCAGAATCTTTCCCCGAGGGGGCCCGAGAAGCCGGCCGTGCTCCGAGATCTTCTCACCGGCGAGAAACGTCGCCTCGACGACGCCGGTCAGCGTCCGCCCAGCGTACGGCGTCAGCTTGTGCCGGTGATGGATGTCCTCCGGACGCACCTCGAAAGTCTCCTCGGGATTCCACACGACGAAATCGGCGTCGTACCCGGGGTCGATCGCGCCCTTCCGTCCCGCGATTCCGGCGAGCCGCGCAGGCGCCGACGACAACCATTCCGACAACCGTTCGAACGAGACGTGCCGCGGCCGCGCCGCAGTCCAGAGGGCGGGCAAACGGACCTGGAGCGAGGAGATTCCGCCCCACGCGGAAAGGAAGTCGCCGGTCTCGCGTTTCTTCAGCTCCGGCGGGGAGGGGGAGTGATCGGAGACCACCATATCGATTGTTCCGCTCTCCAG
>DASWDK010000213.1:0-4946 GCA_036395335.1 Thermoanaerobaculia bacterium | reverse complement strand
CGCGAGCGCCTCCTCGACCTCCGGCCTCAATCCCTCGAGGCTCCCCGTTCGCAGGAAATCCAGGCACACCGACGTATCGATCGTGAAGCCCGGCGGAACCGGGATTCCGAGCGCGGTCATCTCCGCGAGCCCGGCGCCTTTCCCGCCCAGGCGTTCTTTGCCGAGGCCGGCTCCTTCGGCACGTCCGTTACCAAAGAAAAAGACTCGCTTCGCGGGCATAAGGCGCTCTGCGGCGCGTGAGGTCGAGGGCATCCCTATTTCTCTACCACGATCTCGGAGAAGTCCGCGACTCTGGTGAACTCCCGGTGAATCGCAGACAGCAGCGCATGGCGATTCCTTCTCAGGTCCTTCTCCGGGCAGTTAACCAGGACGTCGACGAAAAATCGGTCGAGCGACGGCGAGATCGAAGCGATCGTCTCCAGAGCTTCCGGGTATCGGCGCGCCGGGACCAGCTCTTCGAGCAGGGCTTTCGTCTGGAGGAAGTCCGCGGCGAGCGCGCGCTCGGCGACCTCGCGATAGAGCCCGGGCGAGGGGTCTTCGAGCTCCTCGGTCCCGACGATGTTGCGGATGCGCTTGAACGCCAGGACGAGGGCACGGAAATCGAGCCGGCGGCGCGCCCCCGTCAGAGCCGCGGCGCGCTCCGCCGCGTCGGCGAAGTTCCAGGCCTCGACGTTCAGGACCGCGGAAATCTCGTCGTAGGAGGAACCGGCGCGCTCCAGCGTGTTGCGCAGCCGCTCCGCGAAGAACTTCTCCAGCTCCGCGAGCGCCTCGTCCGCGGCGAGTCCCGCGAGATCCGTCGGATAGAGCGAGAGTGCCTTGCGCGCGACGCCGCCCCAATCGACCCGCCATCGGCGCGATACGGCAATCGCAACGGCGCCGGCCGCGGCGCGCCGCAGGCCGTAAGGGTCTTTCGACCCCGTCGGAATGAGTCCGATGCGAAAGATGCCGGCGAGCGTGTCGAACCGATCGGCGAGGGACAGTACGGCGCCCGCGGCCTCGCGCGGAGGATCGTCGCTCTGGCCTTGCGGACGGTACTGGTCGGCGATCGCCTTCCACACGGGCTCGGGAAGTCCCTCCGCCCGCGCGTAGAGGCCGCCCATCACGCCCTGGAGGTCGGTGAACTCACGAACCATGCGTGTGACGAGATCCGCTTTCGAGAGCCGGGCGGCCGTGCGAACCTCCCGGACGATGTCACGGCGGCCGACCGCCTCGGCAATCGTCGCCGCGAGTTCCTCGAGCCGGACGACCTTGGCGGCGTAGCTTCCGAGCCGATCCTGGAACGCCAGACGCTCGAGCTCGGGTAACCGCGATTCGAGGCGCTCCCGGGAGTCTTCCTGGAAGAAGAACCGCGCGTCCGCGAGTCGGGCGTTCAGGACCCACTCGTTGCCCTTGGCGATGAATCCGCGCCGATCGTCGGCGTTGTCCATGACCGCGATGAAGTGCGGAAGGAGGCCGCTCGCTCCTCGAACCGGAAGGAACTTTTGATGCACGCGCATCGCCGTCGTGGTGATCTCCTCGGGCAGATCGAGGAACTGCGGATCGAAGGAGCCCCGGACGAGACCAGGCCATTCGACAAGGTCCGCGAGCACGGCGGCGAGGTCGGCATCCGTGTCGATGCGTCCTCCCACCTGCGCCGCGAGGCGTCGCGCGGAGTCGAGGATCGCACCTCGTCGCGCTTCGGCGTCCGGCTCCACATAAGCGCCTCGAAGTTTCTGGAAATAGTCGGCGGGATCGGTCACGGCCAGCTTCCCCTCGGAGAGAACGCGGTGCCCGATGGTCCAATCCCCGGCGCGGGCTCCGAGGATCTCCATCGGAACGACCCGGCCGCCGTAGAGCGCTAAGAGTCCGCGGACCGGCCGCACGAAGGAACGATCTCCCGCGCCCCACCGCATGGTCTTCGGAAACGTGAGCTCGTCGACGATGCGGGGAACCACTTTCGCGAGAACGTCGATCGCATCGCGTCCGGGAATCCGGCGCCGGACCGCGACCGTTCGACCACGCGGAGAATCGACGACCTCGAGGTCGGAAACGTCCACCTTCTGCGCCCGGGCGAACCCTTCCGCCGCGCGGGTCGGCGCCCCGTCCGCTCCGAAGGCTGCCGACTCCGGGGGCCCGAGCACTTCGCTTTCCCGGTCGGACTGGCGCTCCGGGACGCCGCGTGCCCAGACGACGAGCCGCCGCGGCGTTCCGTACGACTCGATCGCCTCGGGCGCGATTCCCTCCTCGGACAGAGCCTCGCCGATCCTCCGCGCGAGGTCGTGCCGTGCCCCGGGCAGGGTCGCTGCCGGGATCTCCTCCGTCCGGATCTCGAAGAGGAAGTCGTCGCGTTTCATGAGAGCGAAGGCACACTGGCCTCGCACGGGAATCGGAGGATCAGACGGCCGCCGCCGGCTCGGGCTCGGTGGCCGAGACCGGGACTCCTCCGCGGGTCGAGATGTAAGCGCGGGCGCAGGCACACGCGAGATCCCGGACGCGGCGGATCAAGCCGACGCGGTCGGTCGCGGAGACGGCGCCCCGAGCATCGAGCACGTTGAACTGATGCGAGCAGACGAGAGTCGCCTCGTAGGCCGGAATCACGAGACCCGCCGCGAGCGCGCTCTTCGCCTCCGCTTCCCACCGATCGAGGAGAAGCGCCGCGAATCCGGCGTCGGCGAGCTCGAAGTAATATCGGGAGAGCTCCTCCTCCTCGACCCGCCGGACCTGGCCGTAGGTCATCGACTCGTTCCACGGGACGTCGTAGATCGAGTCCACCTTGTTCAAGAACATCGCGATGCGCTCGAGACCGTAGGTGATCTCCGCCGAAATCGGAGAGAGATCGATTCCGCCCGCCTGCTGAAAATAGGTGAACTGCGTGATCTCCATCCCGTCCATCACGACCTGCCATCCGACCCCCCACGCGCCGAGCGTCGGAGACTCCCAGTTGTCCTCCTCGAAGCGGATGTCGTGCTCGGCGGCGGCGATCCCGAGTCGCTCGAGGCTGCGCAGAAACATCTCCTGGACGTCGTCCGGGGAAGGCTTCAGGATGACCTGCAGCTGAAGGTGCTTGGCGAGGCGGAACGGATTCTGGCCGTAGCGGCCGTCCGCCGGACGGCGCGAGGGCTGGACGTAGGCGCACCGCCAGGGCTCCGGTCCGAGCACCTTCAAGAACGTCGCCGGGTGCATCGTTCCGGCCCCGACGGGACCGTCGTACGGCTGCTCGATCAGGCAGCCTTCCGACTCCCAGAACGCGCAGAGTTCCGCGATCAGTCTCTGGAGCGTCAGCATCGTCGAAAGTTTACCCTACGGCTCCGGCGACGCGGTGCCCGGCACCTTCGAGTGCGCGGACCGCCGCCGCGAGGCGCGCTGCCGGAACGAAAAGAACGTCGGTGTCGAACGTCGAGATGGCGAGGATGGGAATGCGCGCGCGAGCGAGCGGCGAAACGAGACCGGCGAGGACCCCGACCGCATCGAAGGGAAGAGGCCCGGCGACCTCGAGGCATCGGAATCCCTTCTCGCGACGCACGCCGGCCGGGACGCGATCCTGCCGGCAGACGATCGAGAGCTCGGTCGATGTCCGCGTGACCGAGTGGAACCGGCCGCGAACCGCCCATACGGGAATCTTCGCTCGCGGCGGAAGCCGGGCGATTGCGAATACGCCCGGTCGCACGATCAGCTTCCCTCGGACTTTCAATCTCCGAGGACCTCGGCGAGCACGCGCTGCGATTTCAGCTCGTGTCCGAGGAAACTTCGGCGGGCCCGGCGGGCGACCGAGACGAGCTCCGGGAGCCCTTTTGGCCGCGCCTCCGGATCGAGAGGGCTCGAGAGAAACGCCCGCAAGGTCGCCATTCCCTCGGCCGTCAGGCGAACCGCTTCGCCCCGGCGGCACTCCGGCCCGATGAAGCCGGGCCTGCTCTCGTCGAAAAAGAGCGCATCCTTCGGATCGAGCGGCCGGCCGCATCCCGCGCATTCCGCGGGCGACGGAAAAAGACCGGAGAGCTTCAGGATCCAGACGTCGAAGTACGCCGCAACGGCGGGCGGCGGCGCACCGGCAAAGAGGGAGTCCATCGCGTGGCGCGCCAGCCGGTAGAACGGCTCGGCCGGGTCCGAGTCCGATACGAAAGTCTCCAGGCTCTCGGCGAACGCGGAGAGAAGCAACGCGCGCTCGAGATCCTTCGAGAGGGGGAATGACGGGCGGACCGGGTCGATCGAGTCGATCGAGACCAGCTCTCGCCCGTCACGCTCGAAGAAGACGACCCGCGCTTCCGTCATCGGCTCGAGCGTTCCCAGAAAGGCGCTGCGCGCTCCGCGAGCGCGCCGGGCGACCCCGCGCCGCCGTCCCGACTCGCGCGTCAGGAAGGAGACGATCCGGTCTTTCTCCTTCAAGGGATGAGTCCCCAGGATGAACGCGTCGGACGCGAGCAATCTCACGCCCCGATTATGATAGGCGCGGCTTCCGACACCCTCTCCGAAGAAATTCAGGTATTTGGCACTATCTGCCGAACGAATTATGAGAGCTGAACCTTCGCGCCGATCCGTAGTGGCCCTCGGTTGGGTCTCGCTCCTGACGGACGTCTCGGCCGAGATGATCTATCCGCTCCTTCCCGGCTTTCTGACGAAGAACCTCGGCGCGGGTCCGGCGACCCTGGGATTGATCGAAGGGATCGCGGAGACGACCTCCTCGCTGACCAAGATCGGCTCGGGCGTCTGGTCGGATCACGTCCGGCGCCGCAAACCGCTCGTTCTCCTCGGCTACGGGATCGCCGCGATCGCTCGCCCCCTCGTCGCCTTCGCGCAGGCCTGGGCGCAGGTGCTGGCAATCCGGTTCACGGATCGAGTCGGCAAGGGAATCCGCACGTCGCCCCGCGACGCACTGCTCGCCGACATCGTTCCTCCGGAGAGGCGCGGCCGAGCGTTCGGTCTCCAGCGCGCCATGGACAACGCTGGCGCCCTGGTCGGCCCGCTTCTCG
>DASWDK010000212.1:0-8796 GCA_036395335.1 Thermoanaerobaculia bacterium | reverse complement strand
CGCGTGCGCGTCTTTCGAGCGACCGAGAGCGAGTTTCAGGCGACCCTCATCGCCTTTTCTTTTTCGGCGAGCGTCTTCAGCAGAGAGTCGTAGGAATCGGAGAACTTCTCGACTCCTTCCTCTTCGAGCTCCCGCGAGACGCGCTCCTCCTCGATTCCGAGCTCCGCGAGACGGCGGAAGACCTCCCCCGCTTCGTCCGGATCGTCGGCGATGCGGACCTTCGGGTCTCCGTGGTCGCGATAGGCCGCAAAGGTCTCGGGCGGCATGGTATCGACGGTGTCCGGCGCGATGAGCGCCTCGACGTAGTACAGATCGGGATACGCCGGATCCTTCGTCGAGGTCGAGGCCCACAGCGGCCTCTGGAGGGGAGCACCCTTACCATGGAGCGCGGCAAAGCGCGGCGAGCCGAAGGCCGCGCGGAACGCCTGGTAGGCGAGGCGCGCGTTGGCGATCGCCGCCTTACCGCGAAGCTGCCGGGCCGCCTCGTTTCCGATTCGATCGAGCTTCTTGTCGACGTTCGAGTCCACCCGGCTGACGAAGAAGCTCGCCACGGAGCGGAGCCCGTCGATCGGCTTGCTCGCGGCGACGCGCTCTTCCAGCGCGGACAGATAAGCCTCCATGACCTCGCGGTAGCGGGAGACCGAGAAGAGGAGCGTGATGTTGATGTTGACGCCGTCCGCGATGCAGCGGCGGATCGCGGGAACTCCGGCGGCCGTGCCCGGGATCTTCACCATGACGTTCGGGCGGTCGCACTCCGTCCAGAGACGCCGGGCTTCGCGGATCGACCCTTCGGTGTCGTTCGCGAGGTGCGGGCCGACCTCGATCGAAACGAACCCGTCCGCGCCCTTCCCGGCGTCGAAGACCGGCCGGAACGCGTCGGCGGCCCGCCGGACGTCGTCGACCGCGAGCTGCTCGAAGATCGCGAACGGCTCCCTGTTCTCGCCGCTGGCGCGCCGGACGTCCTCGTCGTACAGCTCGGTCTCCGCAATCGCCTTCTGGAAGATCGTCGGGTTCGACGTCATTCCGGCGAGTCCGTCCTCGCGGATCAGTCTCGCGAGCTCTCCGGAAGTGATGAGATCCCGGCGGATGTAGTCGTACCAGACGCTCTGACCGAGCTCGCGCAATCTCTGGAGTTTGTTGTCGGCGCTCATCGCAACCTCCTTGCCTCGTCGAAGACGCCGTTGCGGGCTTCCTCCTCGATGGCGTTGACCTTTCGGAGGCGGCGCACGTGCCGTTCCGCCTCCGAAAACCTCGCGTTCGCGAACGCTTTGACGATCTCCGCCGCGAGGGCCGGTCCGATGACCCGCGCTCCGAGCGAGATCACGTTCATGTCGTCGTCCTCGACCCCCTGGCGCGCGGAAAACGTATCGTGGCACATGGCGGCCCGGATTCCGGGAACCTTCGTCGCCGCGACCGACGCCCCGACTCCGCTTCCGCAGATCACGATTCCCCGGTCGCACCGTCCCGAGGCGACCGCGACCGCGACCGCCCGCGCAAAGTCCGGGTAGTCCACCGGGTCGGTCGAATCGGTGCCCAGGTCTTCGGCGGAGTACCCGAGGGCGCGGACGAGGTCGATCGTCCCCTGTTTGAGAGGGAATCCGGCGTGATCGGCGGCGACCGCTATTCTCAAAGCAACGCCTTCGCCCGATCGACGACGTTGTCGACGTTGAACCCGAGCTCGCGCAACACGACCTCGCCCGGCGCGGAGGCGCCGAAGCGTTCCAATCCGATCGAGGCGCCCCGGTCTCCGACCCAGCGCTCCCAGCCGAACGTGCTGCCCGCCTCGATCGAGAGCCGCGCGCCGACGGAAGGCGGAAAAACGGAGTCGCGGTAGCCGCGCGGCTGCTTTCCGAAGAGCTCCCACGAGGGCATCGAAACAACTCGGGTCGGGATCCCTTCCGCTTCGAGCTTCTCGCGGGCCTCCAGCGCCAGGGAGACCTCGCTGCCGGTCCCGATCAGGAGGAGACGCGGCGCTCCACCCGAAGCTTCAGCGAGAACGTATGCGCCCTTCTCCAGACCGGAGGCAGCCGTGAACCGGGAAGGATCGATCACCGGCAGCTTCTGGCGGGAGAGCACGAGCCCGACCGGACCTTCCCGGTGGTTCATCGCTACCCGCCAGGCTTCCGAAGCTTCGTTCGGATCCGCCGGTCGGATGACGGTGAAGCCCGGCATCGCGCGCAGCGACATCAGATGCTCGATCGGCTGATGGGTCGGGCCATCCTCACCGAGGCCGACGGAGTCGTGAGTCCACACGAACACAACCGGCAGCTCCGAGACCGCGGACAGCCGGACCGAAGGTCGCATGTAGTCGGAGAAGCAGAAAAACGTCGCGACGTAGGGTCGCACTCCTCCGTGATACGCCAGGCCGTTCCCGATTCCCGCCATCGCGTGCTCGCGCACGCCGAAATGGATGTTCCGACCTTCCCCCGTGGCGCCGTCGAAGTCCGTCTCGTTCTTCAGCTTCGTGCTCGTCGAGACCGAGAGATCCGCGTCGCCGCCGAAAACCCATGGCACCCTCGCGGCGATCGCGTTCAGAGCCTTTCCGGCGGCGGCGCGCGTCGCTTCTTTCTCGCCAGCCTTCCACTTCGGAAGATCCGCGTCCCAGCCCGGCGGAAGTCGACCGGAGAACGCCAGGCGCCATTCCTCCGCGAGGTCGGGGTTAGCCGACGCCCAGGCGTCGAACCGGCGCCGCCAGTCGGACTGCGCCCGGGCCCCACGCTGGACGGCGCTCCGGAAGTGTGAGAGCGCGTCTTCCGGAACGAAGAACGCCTCCTCGTGCTCCCAGCCGAGCGCCTTCTTCGTCGCGGTGACCTCTTCCGGTCCGAGCGGGCTGCCGTGCGCTTCGGAGGTCCCCGCCTTGTGGGGAGAGCCGTAACCGATCGTCGTGCGAATCACGATCAACGTCGGACGGCGCGTTTCCAGGTCCGCCTGCCGGAGCGCTTCGTCGATGGCGTCGAGATCCGTATTGCCGTCTTCGACGTGGAGCACCCGCCAGCCGTACGCCTCGTAACGCCTCCCCACGTCTTCCGTGAAGGCCATCGAGGTCGGGCCGTCCAAGGAAATGCGATTCGAGTCGTAGAGGAACGTCAGCTTGCCGAGACCGAGATGGCCGGCGATCGACGATGCCTCGTTCGAGATGCCCTCCATCAGGTCGCCGTCGGAGACGATGGCGAAGGTTCGGTGATCGACGATCTCGTGGCCCGGACGGTTGAATCGACGGGCGAGATACCGTTCGGCCATGGCCATTCCGACCGCGTTCGCCGTGCCCTGCCCAAGCGGCCCGGTCGTTGCCTCGACCCCCGGGGTCAGGCGGTACTCGGGATGGCCAGGAGTCCGGCTCCCCCACTGGCGGAAAGCCTTCAAATCCTCCATCTGCAGGTCGTAGCCGGTCAGATGGAGGAGGCAGTACCACAGCATGCAGCCGTGTCCCGCCGAAAGGACGAAGCGATCGCGATCCGGCCAGGTCGGATCGCGGGGGTTGTGCTTGAGATGCCGCTGCCACAGGACGTACGCCATGGGGGCCGCGCCGAGCGGCAGACCGGGATGGCCGGAGTTGGCTTTCTGGACCGCGTCGATGGCGAGCGCGCGGATCGTGTCGACGCAGAGCTCGTCGATCGATTCGCGTACCGTGCTCAAGAAGTGGCCTCCACGTGATCTGCCGTTCCCGCTTCGATCTTATTACGCTCGTCATCGGCGACAGGATCCGATCGGCGGCGCCGATGAGGAATAATCGGGCGAGAATCATCGTCGACGAGAGCGCTCACGGAGTAATGGAAGAGCAGACGACGGCCGCCGCGAGGAACGTCCGAAACCCGCTTTCCTATTCGGGAGCGGAGATTGCGGCACGCGGTTCGACGCTCGAGTGGCTCGAGACCGATGGCCTGGGCGGTTTCGCGTGCGGAACGGCCGCCGGCGTGAGGACCCGCAAATATCACGGCTGGTATATCCCCGCGATACCGCCTCCCCGCCGCCGCTGGATGCTCGTCGCCGGGTGCGAGGAATTCGTCGCCGCGGAAGGCCGAACGACCGGCATCTCCACGCAGCTCTATCGCGACACGGTCTATCCCGACGGGCGGGCGAATCTGAAACGCTTCGCCCTCGAGCCGTTCCCGACGTGGCAGCACGAAACCGAGAGTTTGGCGGTCGAGCGCTCTCTCTGCCTGCCCCGCGGCCGTTCCGCGGCGCTCGTGCGCTGGGTGAACCGGGGACCTCGGAGGATCGAGCTGCGAGTGCGTCCCCTTCTCGCTTTTCGCGGGCTGCACGAGCTCCAACGGGAAAACGGCTTTTCCGCGACGACCGAAATCGGCGGCGAAGGCGCCCGCATCCGGCCGCGCGGCGATCTCCCGACGCTTCACATGCGTGCGCCCGGCGCGCGCCCCCGGCTCGAGCCCGACTGGTACCGCCATTTCCACTATCCGGTCGAAGCGGGGCGCGGGTACGACTCGGACGAAGATCTGTGGAGTCCCCTCCTCTGGAGTTGGGAGCTCGCCCCGGGCGCGCAAGCGCATCTGGTCTTCTCGAAGGAGGAGGTGCCGGGGGACCCCGCGGTCCTCTGGGAAGCGGAGCGGAGGCGGCGGGACCTCTTCCCCTCGACCGGCGACTCGATGTTCGACGAGCTCGCCCGCCGCGCCGAATCGTTTCTCGTCGAGCCTCCGGAGCACCCTCCGACGGTTCTCGCCGGCTTTCCATGGTTCGGCGACTGGGGACGCGACGCGATGATCGCCGCCCCGGGCCTCGCACTCGCGACCGGAAGGTACCGGCCGTTCGCGCGCGCGATGAACTCCTTCGCCGCAAACCGGCAGGAGGGACTCCTACCGAGCTCCTTTCCGGGAGACGGCGGAGAGCCGGATTACAACTCGATCGACGCGCCGCTCTGGTTCGTTCTCGCAGTCGAGTGGTTCGGCCGCGCGCGTCGCGACCCGGCGAAACCTTCTCCGCTCGCAGGCGCGGTGCGCGACGTCGTCGAGGCGTACCGCAAGGGGACCCGGTTCGGGATCGGAGCGGGCGACGATCTGCTTCTCGCCGGGGGCGTCGCCGGCCGCGCGCTCACCTGGATGGACGCCGTCGTCGACGGCGAACCGGTGACCCCGCGGATTGGCCGCGCGGTGGAGGTCAACGCGCTCTGGCATGCGGCGTTGAAGGCGGCCGCGCGGATCGAGCGGCTCTCCGGCGATCACGCTCGAGCGCGTGACCTGGAAGGGGACGCCTGGCGAGTCGCCCGACACTTCAACGAAGCCTTCTGGTGCGAGGAGGACGAGCGGCTGTACGACGTCCTCGGCGACGAAGGCCCCGACCGCAGCCTGCGGCCCAATCAGATCTTCGCCGTCTCGCTGGCGGAGGACCTTTTGCCGCCTCACCGCGCTCGCGCGGTGTATTGGTCGGTGAGACGGCATCTCCTGACTCCGTTCGGCTTGCGGACGCTCGACCCCCGTGATCCGCGCTATCGCGGCCGCTGCGAAGGAACGCAACGCGATCGGGATCTCGCATATCATCAGGGCACTGTCTGGCCCTGGCTCATCGGTCCGTTCATCGATGCGCACTTCCGGGTCTTCGGGAGAAGTCCGGACTCCATCCGCACGGTACGGGGCTGGCTCGCACCTCTTCGGGCGCACGTCCGCGAAGCGGGGATCGGATCGGTCTCCGAGATCTTCGACGGCGACCCGCCCCACGCGCCGCGAGGCTGCTTCGCGCAGGCGTGGAGCGTGGCGGAGCTCTTTCGCATCGTCCACACCCACTTGCGCGAGTAGCCGGCGGCGTGCCCCGACAGCGCGTTCTACTCGTCATCTGCGATGGCTGGGGGGAGGCTCCCCTTTCGGAGGGAAATGCCATTGCTCGCGCGCGCACTCCGACCTTCGATCGATGGCGTCGCGACTATCCCTGGACGACGCTCGAGGCCTCCGGTGAAGCGGTCGGCCTGCCCCCGGGGGTCATGGGCAACTCGGAGGTCGGCCATCTGAACCTCGGGGCGGGGCGGATGGTTCCGCAGGACCTCCTGCGCATCGATCTCGCTCTCCGCGACGGCTCGTTCTTCGAAAACCCCGCCCTCGTCGAGGCGGCCGAGCGGGCTCGCCGCGCGGACGCCACTCTTCATCTCATGGGGCTCGTCTCCGACGGCGGCGTGCACTCTCACGAGCGACACCTGGCCGGCCTTCTCGAGCTCGCGCGGCGCCGCGGCGTGTCCCGGCTGCGCGTCCACGTCTTCACCGACGGGCGGGACACGCCACCCAAATCGGCGCTCCTCTTCCTCGGGCGGCTCGAAGAGGAGCTCGCGGCGAAGGGAGGAGAGATCGCGACCGTCTCGGGCCGCTATTACGCGATGGACCGCGACGGACGCTGGGACCGCGTTCGCCTGGCGTGGGAAGCTGTTTGCCACGGGAAGGGGCGTTCCGCAGCGAGCGCGCACGAGGCCATCGAGGCGGCGTACCTCCGCGGAGAAACCGACGAGTTCATCGCGCCGACCGTCATCGATTCCCGCGGCGTCCGCGACGGTGACTCGATCGTCTTCTTCAATTTCCGGGCGGACCGCGCACGGCAGTTGACAAGAGCATTCAGGGAACCGCGCTTCGCGGAATTCGACCGCGGCGGTCAGCCGTCGGTGTTCTTCGTCTGCTTCACCGAGTACAAGAAGGAGTTCGCGCTGCCCGTCGCGTTTCCGGCGCCGAAGCTCGAGAGGATCCTCGCGGCGGTCTGGGCGGACGCCGGGGTTCGCAACCTGCGGCTCGCCGAGACCGAGAAGTACGCGCACGTCACGTACTTCTTCAACGGCGGAGTCGAAGCGCCGTTTCCGGGCGAGGAGCGGCTGCTCGTCCCGTCGTGGCGGGGAGCGACGTACGACCTCCACCCGCAGATGAGCGCCGCGGAAATCGCTGAAGAGGCCGTACGCGCGATGTCGACGAACCGCTTCCAAGCGCTCGTCGTGAACTTCGCGAACGCCGACATGGTCGGGCACACGGGCAAGATCCACGAGACGATCGCTGCGGTCGAGACGCTCGACGTCGCCTTCGCGCGGCTCGAGGAGGCGGCCCGCGAGAACGGGTGGCTGCTCGTCCTGACGGCCGATCACGGCAACGCCGAACAGATGATCGACCCGGAGACAGGAGGGCCGCACACCGCGCACACGACGAACCCCGTCCCCTTCCTGATTTGCGCCGGGAACGCGCCGCTTCGCTCGAGGGGGGCACTCGCGGACGTGGCGCCGACGGTGCTCGAGTTACAGGGGTTGCCCGTCCCGAAAGAGATGACCGGAAGAGACCTGACACGGGGGTAGCCCGTGTCATCCTGAGAGAAGCGAAGGATCCCATCTTTCCCTTCGCGTCTGCTAGCATCCCCGCATGGCGCTCGCTCCCGCCGTTTACCGCCGCCGACTCGAGGCAATGAGACAGCGGCTCGGAAGCGTTCCCGCCGACGGCCTCTTCGCCACTCCCTCGTCGAACCTCTTCTACCTGACGGGAATCAACTTCTGGCGGAGCGAACGGCTGACCGCGCTTTTCCTCTTCGCCGACCGGGATCCGGTCGTGATCTGCCCCGCCTTCGAGGAGAGCCGGCTGCGCGGGATGTCCGCGGTTACGAGCGTCGTGACGTGGCAGGAGACCGAGGATCCGTTCGCGAAGGCGGCAAACCTGTTTCCGGGCGGCAAAGCCACGCTTGCCATCGAGCCTTCGACCGCCTATGACGACGTGGAGCGGCTCATCGCTCGGAAGCCCGGCTGGAAGACGGTCTCGGGCGGAGGGCTGTTCGCCTCGGTGCGGATGGTCAAGACTCCCGAGGAGATCGAAGCGATGCGGCGGGCGATCGCCGTCGCGCTCCCCCGGTTCCGACGCGCTTTCGAGGCTCTCATCCCGGGCGCGACCGAAGCGGAAATCTCGAAGCGGTTCGGCGGGGAGAACGTGGTCCAGTTCGGTCCGTCCTCGGCTCTTCCGCACGGCGCTTCGACGGAGCGCGCGCTCGCGCGGAACCAGGCCGTCCTGATCGACGCGTGGGACAAGCCCGAGGGCTATTACTACGACATCACGCGCTCGACCTGGTTCGGCGAGCCTTCCGAGGAGTATCGCCGGGTCTGGAACGTCGTGCTCGAGGCGCAGGGGGCGGCGATCGATCGCGCGGCGCCCGGCGTGCCGTGTGCGGAGGTGGATCGAGCGGCGAGACGGGTCATCGAGAAGGCGGGGTACGGAGAGTACTTCACCCACCGCCTCGGCCATGGCCTCGGGATCGACGTGCACGAGCCTCCGTACATGGTCGGACACGAGAAGACGCTTCTCGAGCCGGGCATGACCTTCACGTCCGAGCCCGGGATCTATCTGCCCGGCCGCTTCGGAGTGCGCATCGAGGACGACATCCTCTGCACGGAGCGGGGAGCGGAGTCACTCTCTCCCCGCGTCGAACGGCTCGAGCCGATCGCCGCTTGAGCCGTGCCGCGGCGCGGCTTGCCGTGGCGATTCTGGCGGCGCCGGCCGTGCTGCCGGCACAGTGGTCGGCACCGGCCGTCGAAGAAGCGGCGGAAAGCGGACGCCGCGCTGCGGAAGCGATCGTCCACGGTCGGCGCGTTCCCTTCGAAGCGGCCCTCGCCGTGGACTCGATCGCCGCCGACTTTTTCGGCGAGCTTGTCTGGAACGGGCTGTCCGACCGGCAGCGAGAGCGGATCCGAACGGTGATCCGGGACCACTTCGTTGAAACGCTCGCGCCTCCACCGACGGCCTCGGCCGAGGTGGCCTGGTCGGCAGCCCAGCCGGAGGGGAGTGTGGTTTCGCTCTTCCTCGGACTCCGCTATCCCGCCGGCCTCCTGAAGACGCGCTGGTC
>DASWDK010000211.1:0-10270 GCA_036395335.1 Thermoanaerobaculia bacterium | reverse complement strand
CCCCATCGGAGAGACGCCCTGTCATGTGGACTCCGACGACGTCGGGCGACAGCATGTAGACGGGCTGCCCGAGCATGCCTGCCTCCGCCTCGATGCCGCCGACCCCCCAGCCGACGATCCCCATGCTGTTGATCATTGTCGTGTGGGAGTCGGTCCCGACCAGCGTGTCGGGAAAGTAGACGCCCTCCCGCTCGACGACGCCGACCGCGAGCCGCTCCATGTTGACCTGATGCACGATGCCGACGCCCGGCGGCACGACCTCGAATCCATGGAACGCACGGGTACCCCACTTCAGGAATTCTTACCGGGCTCGGTTTCTCCGGAACTCCACTTCCATGTTGAGCCGGAGCGCATCGGGAGTGGACCAGTAATCCACCTGGATGGAGTGGTCGACGACGAGCGCCACGGGAACGAGCGGCTCGATCACCGCGGGGTCCTTGCCGAGCCGCTCGACCGCCGACCGCATCGCCGCAAGGTCGACGAGGAGCGGGACGCCGGTGAAGTCCTGCAGGATGATCCGGGCGACGACGAACGGAATTTCCGCCGTGCGCTCGGCGTTCGCTCGCCAGTTGGCCAGCTCGACGACATCCTTTTCCCGGACGCGGCGATCGTCCACGTTGCGGAGGAGCGACTCCAGGATGATCCGCAGGCTGACCGGCAGACGGGAGATCCGCCCGACTGCCGCCTTTTCGAGCCGCGGGAGGGAATAGAAGTCTCCCGTCCGACCGGGGCCCACGGAGAACGTGTCGCGCGCGCCGAAGGGAGAAGACCGACTGTCACTCATCGCGGTGAAAGAAACATCGAGCGATCTGCAGTCTATGGGCGCTCGAACGAAAAGAAAAGGAGTCCACATGAGGCTCGGAAGAAAGCACTTCGGCCTCGTCTTTACGCTCGGTCTCTCGATCGTCGGAATCGCCGCCGCAGCGACCGAGACGTTCGTCTTCGACAAGGCCCACACCCGGGTCGGCTTCCAGATCCGCCACTTCCTGACCAAGGTCGAGGGGCGGTTCCGGGACTACGACGGCCGGATCGCGATCGATCGGCAGAATCCGGCGAGCTCCCGGGTGGACGTGACGATCCAGGCCAACTCGATCGATACCGGCAACGAGCGGCGCGACGCCGACTTGAAGTCCGCGAATTTCTTCGACGTCGAGAAATATCCGACGATCTCGTTCAAGAGCTCGAAAATGACGCCCAATGGAAAGGATCTCTACGAGGTCACCGGCGACCTGACGATGCACGGCGTGACCAAGACTCTGATCGTTCCAGTCCGGCACACCGGATTTCTGAACCTCGGCAAGCAGGAGAAGGCCGGTTTCGAGGTCACCTTTCCTCTCAACCGGAAGGACTACGGGATCACCTGGAATCGTTTGATGGAGGGGGGCGGCGCGATGCTCGGCGACGACGTCCAGATCACGCTCTACGTCGAGGCGAACAAGGAGATGCCGGTGGAGCCCGCTCCCGCCACGCCGGAGCCGACGAAAGCCCCCGTGAGCCGGTAAGGAGCCGGAGGGCTCCCCGGGTTTCCCGGCATCGCGGTCCATAATTCCCGGAATGCACGGGTTCGGATGGATCGCCGTGATCTTCTACGCCGCCGCGGAGACGCTGGCCATCCGATCACTTTTCCGGCCGAAGGGCCTCGGAGCGGCGCCCGCGCTCGTGGCCGCGGGGCTCGTCGCGCAGTTCGCGGACCTCGAGCTCGTCGCGCGCTCGCTCGGCTCGGTGCCGTACCGGACTCTCGCAGGGTCGGTCGCGCTCTTCGGATGGATGCTCGGCCTGGCCTACCTGGCTCTCGTGCTGCGCCACCGCGAGCGCGCGATCGGACCGTTCCTGATCCCCTTCGTCCTCGCGTTTTCCGTGCTGGGGATTCTGCTGCCGTCCCACGCCCCGTCGGGCCCGGCGACCCGGGGGATTCTGTTCGCCTTCCACGTCACGCTCGCGATCTTCGCCGATGCGGCGTTCGCGTTGTCGTTCGTCCTCTCGCTCCTCTACCTGATTCAGAACCGGCAGATCCGCCGGGGCCGGACGGGCGTTCTCTTCTCCCGACTGCCGGCGCTCGAGGTCATCGGCCGGATGAATCGAACGAGCGTGACGATCGGGATGGCCGGGCTCGCGGTCTCCGTGGCGCTCGGAATCGTGTGGGCGCAGCGCGTCTGGAGCGGCTTCACCGACGCGAAGCTCGTCTGGGCTCTCCTGACTCTCTTCGTCTACGGGGTGATGCTGTGGATGGACCGGCGCGGGTGGGAAGGACCGCGCGTGGCCCTGCTCTCGATCTTCGGCTTCTTTCTCGTTCTCTTTTCTTACACGTTCGTGAACCTCTACCTTTCGCAGGCTCACGTCTTCCGATGAGCGACAGCCACCCGGCGCAGCTCCTTCTCCTCGGCTGGAACTTCCGCGGGGCGAGCGGACCCGTCCGTGACCGCGTCGCCTTCACTTCAGAAGAGGTGCGGGAGGGCTTGCGGAGGCTGCTCGGCGGAGGCCTGGTCTCGGAGAGCGTGATCGTCTCGACTTGCCACCGCAGCGAGATCTACGGAGTCGCGGAAGGCCAAGGAGCCGGCGAAGAGCTGACCCGGTTCGTCTCCGACTGGAGGGGGCTCGAGCCGGACGTCCTCGAGCGGGCAGCCTTCCGCCGGTTCGGAGCGGAGGCGGCGCGGCACCTGTTCCGGGTCGCGGCGGGCCTCGACTCGATGGCGCTCGGCGAGAGCGAGGTGCTCGGGCAGGTCCGGCAGGCGCTCTCGATCGCGCGGGAGACCGGTTCGAGCCGTGCTGTGCTCCATCGACTCTTCGAAAGCGCGGTGCGGGCAGGCAAGCGCGTCCGGACCGAGACGGAAATCGGCGTACACCCGCTGTCGATCGCTTCGATCGGCGTCGAGCTGGCGAACAAGGTCTTCGGCGAGCTCTCCGAGCGGACGGTCCTCCTTCTGGGAGCGGGGGAGACCGGGACCCTCTTCGCGCGGCACGTCCTCGAAGCGGGAGTGCTCCATCTCAAGGTCGCGAACCGGACGATGGAGCACGCGGAGCACCTCGCCGCCCGCGTCGGCGCGCTCGCCGTTCCCTGGGATTCGGTGTCCCGGGAGCTCCCGTCGGCGGACGTCGTCGTCGGAACCACAGCGAGCCGGCAGCCGGTCGTGCTGCGCGCCGACGTCGAAGCCGCGATGCGCCAGCGCAAGGGACGGCCGATGTTCTTTCTCGACCTGGCGCTGCCGCCGGACATCGACCCGGAGGTTCGCGGCATCTACAACGTCTTCGTCTACGACCTGGACGGCCTCGAAGAAGTCGCCGCGGAGAACCGCCGCCGTCGCGTCCGGGAAGTGCCGCGTGTCGAGGTGATCCTCGAAGAGGAGCTCGACCGGTTTCTCGCATGGTTCGGCAACCTCTCGGTCATCCCGACGGTGACCGACCTGAAGCGCCGCTTCGAGGAGATCCGGGACAGAGAGCTCGAGCGGCTCGACCCGGCCCACCGCGAACGGCTGCGTCCGCTGGCCGACTCGATCGTCGCGAAGCTGCTGCACGAGCCGATGCGGCGGTTGAAGAACGAGACGGACGCCGCTCGGAAATTGGAAAGGCTCGAAGCGGTGCGGCACTTGTTCGACCTGGATCACGATTGAAGATTCGCCTCGGCGGGCGCGGGAGCCAACTCTCTCTCGTCCAACTCGAGATCGTCGCGAGAGCGCTCTCCCTCCGTTGCGAGGTGGAGATCGTCCCTTTCACGACGACCGGCGACCGGCTTTCGCGCGTCGATACCGCCGGGACGGGAAAGGACCTCTTCACTCGCGAGATCGACGAGGCCCTGTTGGAGGGCCGGATCGATCTCGGAATCCACAGCGCGAAGGATCTGCCGTCCCGGTTGCCCCAAGGCCTCGAGCTCGCAGCCGTCCCTCCGCGCGAAGACCCGAGCGACGTGGTCGTCACTCGCGACGGCCGGACACTCCTCGCGCTGCCCGCGGGATCGCGGGTCGGGACGTCGAGCCCCCGGCGCCGTGCGCAGATCCTATCGGCGCGGCCCGACCTCGAGGTCGTGGACGCTCGGGGCAACGTCGACACGCGGATCCGCCGGCTCCGCGAGGGACGATGGGACGCCATCGTTCTCGCGCGCGCGGGGCTCGCGCGCCTCCAAAGGCTCGACGACGCGAGCGAAGTCCTTCCGGCGTCGTGGATGCTGCCGGCGATCGGCCAGGGGGCTCTCGCGGTCGTCGCGCGGCGGGGAGACGGGGGCCTGCGCGGGCTGGTCGACGAAATCGATCATCCGCCATCTCATGGCGAGGTACTCGCGGAGAGGGCAGTTCTCGATCTACTCGAGGCCGGCTGTCGCGCTCCGGTCGCCGGCCTCGCGCGGACCGAAGGCGGGAGGATGCGTCTGACGGCGGCCGTCTTCTCCCCCGACGGATCGCGCACGCTCCGGGAGGAGGCGGAGGGGCCGGCCGAGCGGCCCGAGGACCTCGGCCGGGAAGTCGGACGGCAGCTTCTGGCGCGCGGAGCCGGGGAGCTGATCGCCGTCGCCCGGGCGGAGACGTGAGGCCGCGTTTCCTCGTCGTGCGATCGGGCGAGCGGCCGTTCCCCCGGGAGCTCGTCCCCGCGCTCGAAGTCGTCGAGCGGGTCACCCACACGATCGAGACCCTGAACCCGGACCCCGCGCTCGTCGTCGGCCGGTTCGACATGGTTATCGTGACCAGCCGCACAACTGCGGACCGTCTTCTGGCTCGGCCGGATCTGCTGTCGCGTCTTTCCGGCGGAGCGTTCGCTGTGGGGCCCGCGACGGCCGAGCGGCTCCGGTCCGAGCTCCCGATCGAAGTCGAGGAAGGGGGCGGATCCGCCCGGTCGCTGCTCGAACGCATTCCCGCGAACCTGGCGGGCCGTCGCGCCCTTCTGCCGAGGGGCGACGACGCCTCGGACGAGGTGCCACGCGAGCTCGAGGCTCGCGGCGCGGAGGTCGTGCCTCTCACGCTCTATCGCAAGATTTCGCGGGTCTACGACGATTCGCTCGATCCCATCATCCTCGAGGCGGATCTCACGGCGCTTTTCGCGACATCGCCTGCGGCGGCGCGATGGCTTTTCGACGGCGCCTCGCGGGAGGCGCAGGACCGGCTGCGCGGAATCCCCGGGATCGCGCTCGGCGACGCGACCGCGGAAGCGCTCGCTCGACGGCGCGTCTCCCGCGTGGAGATTGCGGACCCTCCGACGTTCGAGGGGGTCGCGGCGCTCGCGAGAGACCTTGCCGCGCGCGGCCCACGAGCGTAGATTCTGCGCGCGTGACGGGATTCCCGACGGTCCGCCTCCGGCGCTTCCGCCGTACGAAAGGAACGCGCTCGCTCGTCCGGGAGACCCGGCTGTCGCCCGAGCGCTTCGTCGCTCCGATCTTCGTCCGACACGGTTCCGGCCTGCGCGAGGAGATTTCATCGCTGCCCGGCGTCTTTCGAGTTTCGCCCGACGGCGCCGTCGCGGAGGCGCGCGAGCTCGGCAAGCTCGGAGTGTCGGCGGTCATCCTCTTCGGCATTCCGGAACGAAAGGACGACGTCGGGAGCGAAGCGTGGGCCGACGCGGCGGCGGTCCAGGAGACCGTCCGGCGGTTGAAGGACTCGGCGCCGGAAATGGTCGTGATGACCGACGTGTGCCTGGACGAGTACACCTCGCACGGCCACTGCGGGGTCGTCTGCAACGGGGAAGTGAACAACGACGCGACGCTTCCGCTGCTCGCTCAGACCGCGGTGTCGCAGGCGCGGGCGGGCTCGGACGTCGTCGCGCCGTCGGACATGATGGACGGCCGCGTCGGCGCGATCCGCCGCGCACTCGACGCGGAGGGATTTCCGGAGGTGGCGATCCTCTCGTACGCCGCGAAATCCGCGTCCGCTTTCTACGGCCCTTTTCGCGAAGCCGCAGACTCGGCGCCGAAGTTCGGCGACCGGCGCGGATACCAGATGGACCCGGCGAACCGCCGTGAGGCGATGCGAGAGATCGCGCTCGATCTCTCGGAAGGAGCGGACGCGGTCATGGTCAAACCGGCGCTGGCCTACCTCGACGTGATCCGAGACGCCCGCGAGCGTTTCGACGCGCCGATCGCCGCGTTCAACGTGTCGGGCGAGTACGCGATGGTGAAGGCCGCCGCAAAGAACGGCTGGGTGGACGAGAAGCGGATCGTCGGTGAGATCCTGACCGGGATCTTCCGCGCCGGCGCGGACTTCGTTCTGACGTACCACGCGCGCGAGGCCGCGGAATGGTTGGCGGATCGTTCGCTGCCTCTCTGAGGAGTCCAAAGTCGCAAGTCCGAAGTCCAAAGTCGCCGGCAGTCGCTCGGCGGCGCTCTTCCGCCGCGCGCGGAATCTCATGCCGGGAGGCGTCTCCTCGCCGGTGCGGTCGTTCGCTTCGGTGGGTGGCGAGCCGTTCTTCGTCTCGACGGGCCGGGGCCCCCGCGTGCGCGACGCGGACGGCAATTCGTACCTCGACTACGTTCAATCCTACGGTCCGCTGCTCTTCGGGCATTCGCCGCCGTTCGTGGTGCGAGAGGTCGCGAAAGCGGCGCGCGGCGGCACGTCCTTCGGGGCACCGACCGAGCGCGAGATCCGGCTCGCGGAACGGGTGACCCGACTCGTGCCGTCCGTCGAGATGGTCCGCTTCGTCAACTCGGGGACCGAGGCCGCGATGAGCGCGATCCGTCTGGCCCGCGCGGCCACCGGCCTCTCGCGGATCGTCAAGACCGACGGCGGATATCACGGGCACGCCGATTCGTTCCTCGTGTCGGCCGGCTCGGGCGTCGCGACCTTCTCGATCGCGGGGAGCCCGGGGGTTCCCGACGAGCTGGCGGGTCTGACGACGGTCGTCCCGTACAACGACGCGGACGCGCTGGAGGACGCCTTCCGGCGTTTTCCCGAGGCGGTCGCCGCCTTCGTGCTGGAGCCGGTGGCGGCGAACATGGGCGTCGTGCCCCCGCGCCCCGGCTACCTCGAGGCGGCCCGCGAGCTCGCGACGCGGCACGGCGCGCTCCTTATCTTCGACGAAGTGATTACCGGGTTCCGGCTCTCGCCGGGCGGCGCTCAGGAGCTGTACGGCGTTCGGCCCGACCTGACGATCCTCGGAAAGATCCTCGGCGGAGGCCTGCCCGTCGGCGCGTACGGCGCGCCGCGCGAACTGATGGAAAAGGTCGCGCCCTCGGGGAGCGTGTACCAGGCGGGAACGTTGTCCGGAAATCCGCTGGCGATGGCGGCGGGAATCGCAATGCTCCGCGAAATCGACCGGCGGCCGCCGTACGAAGAGCTGGAACGCAAGAGCGCCCGACTCGAGTCCGCGATCCGCGCGGCGATCGCGGAAGCCGGCGCGGAAGACCGCGTGACCTGGCAGCGCGTCGGATCGCTCTCGACTCTCTTCTTCACGGCGGGCCCCGTGACGGACTTCGCCGCGGCGAGGCGCTCCGACACAGCTCGCTATGCCGCCTTCTTTCACTCGATGCGCGAGCGGGGCGTCTTCCTTCCCCCCGCTCAATTCGAGGCCTGGTTCGTCTCGACGGCGCACACCGAAGCCGACCTGTCTCGGACGGCGCGGGCGGTCGAAGAGAGTCTCTCGATCGCGCTCGCCTGACTTGAAGGATTTTCGAGGATCGGGACGGCGTTGCTGTAGCCTGTGAGCGGAGAGGGGACCGATATGACGCAGCCGTCAACCGCCGGCCAGCAGTGGCTCGGGCACCCGCGGGGGCTTTCCACACTCTTCTTCACCGAGATGTGGGAGCGCTTCAGCTACTACGGCATGCGGGGAATCCTCCTTCTCTTCCTCGTTGCCTCCATCGGCAACGGCGGTTTCGGTCTGACCGATCGAACGGGTGCGGCGATCTACGGTCTGTACGTCGGACTCGTCTACCTGATGGCGCTGCCAGGCGGATGGATCGCCGACCGGATCCTCGGGCAGCGGCGCGCGGTGTTCATCGGGGGCTGCATCATCGCGGCGGGTCACTTCAGCATGGCGATTCCGACCGTGCCGAGCTTTTACCTGGGCCTCTGTCTGATCGTGGTTGGAACGGGTCTTCTCAAGCCGAACGTGAGCGCCATGGTTGCCGACCTCTACCCCGAAGGTGGAAGCCGACGCGATGCAGGGTTCTCGGTCTTCTACTCCGGCATCAACGTGGGAGCGCTGCTCGGGCCGCTCGTCTGCGGTTTCCTAGGCGAGAAGATCAACTGGCATCTCGGCTTCGGAGCGGCGGGTGTCGGGATGGTCCTCGGTCTGCTCCAGTACCGCATGGGCGCCCGGCACCTCGGAGGCGCCGGGCTCCGGCTCGCCGACGACGTCCCGGATGCCCGGCCGGCGATCCGCCGCCTGGGCATGGGAGTCGCCGCCGCCTTCGCCGTCATCGTCCTCGCCGTCGTTCTCCAGCTCGCCGGAGTCCTCCATCTCTCCCTCTACGGCGTCGCGAAGGGCACCGGATACTTCATGCTCGGTCTCGCACTCGTCTACTTCGGCTCGGTGCTGTTCTTTTCCCGGCTTTCCACCGCGGAGAAGAAGAGGATCGGCGTGATCTTCGTGTTCTTCATGGCCGCCGTCCTCTTCTGGGCGGGCTTCGAGCAGGCCGGATCCTCGATGAACCTTTTCGCGGAGCGCATGACCCAGCGCGTCATCCTCGGGTGGGAGATGCCGGCCTCGTTTCTGCAGTCGGTCAACTCGATCTTCATCATCCTGCTCGCGCCCGTCTTCGGAGCTCTGTGGATTCGCCTCGGCCGGCGGCAGCCTTCGACGCCCGCCAAGATGGGCTTCGGGCTCGCTTTTCTCGCGATCGGCTTTCTCATTCTGGCGTGGGGCGCGAGCTTCACCGCCGGCGGCCTCCGGGTGAGCATGCTCTGGCTCATCGTCACGTATCTGCTGCACACCGTCGGCGAGCTCTGTCTCTCTCCGGTCGGACTCTCGAGCGTCACGAAGCTCTCGCCGAAGAGCCTGGTCGGTCAGATGATGGGAACGTGGTTCATGGGCACGGCGCTCGGCAACCTGATCGCCGGGCTCGCGGCCGGAGGTTTTCAGGGAATGGGAGTCGCGGAGCTCTTCTCGGCCGTCGCAAAAGTAACCGCGGTGGCGGGGATCGTGCTCCTCCTGCTGTCCCGGCCGATTCGGCGTCTCATGGGAACGCTTCCGGAAGATCAGCGTGCCCCGGCCGTCGAGGCCAAGACGCCCACCCCGCACGGCGCGATCTCCGGCTGAACGGCCGGAAAACGTTCAGGGCGTGACGACGATTTCGCCCTTCATCTTGCCGTGCCCCAGGCCGCAGAACCTTGCGCATTTGAACGAATAAGTTCCCGCTTTCGACGGCGTGAAGGTCACCGTCGCCGGCTGGTCCTTCGAGAAGACGACCTTCTCGAGCCCGAGATCCTTGGAGACGAAGCCGTGCTTCGTGTCCGTGCTCCGGAAGGTGATCTCGACCGGCTCGCCGACCTTGACCTCGATCGTCGAAGGCTCGAATGCAAACTTGTGGGCGACCACCTCGATTTTTTTTGTCTCCGGGGGAAGGGCGTTGGCGAGAGCCGGGATCATGAGCGAAGCGAGAATCGCGAGCCGGCGAAAACGCGTGACGTTCATCGAGGAACCTCCCCGCCGATTCTACGTCCCGCCGGAAACCTAACCCGCGAGCACGCCGTCGGCGTAGTCGCGCACGGACGTCAGGCGCATCGGGAAGCGGGCGAGGGTCTGTCGCGTGTCGACCTCGAAGCCGCGCGCGTAAAAGAGCTGCAGCCCGGCGAAGGTCTCTTCGACCGGGTTTTTCGCGTTCGCCTTCGCGTTGATCAGGGCCTCTTCGGGGACGTAGTCGAGATCGAACTTCTTGCCGCCCCGCTCCTCGAAGATGCGCACGACCTCCAGAGGCGTGAGCGCCTCCGGGCCGCCGATCTCCAAAACCTGGTTCTCGCCGGCCGCGCTCTGGCCGGCGGCGATCGCCAGAGCCGCGACGTCCTTGTAAGAGACCCAGCTGATCTTCTTGTCGCCCTTGCCAAAGATCCGGGCATGTGCGTTCTTTGCGTCGAAGCCGAGGTGCGGCCCGAGCCAGACCTCCATGAACATCGAAGCTTCGATGACCGTCCAGGGAATGCCACTCTTCTTCAGCCGTTCAGCGGTCGCGCGCTTGGCCGCCTGCAGCGGGTAGTCGATGTCCGACCTTCCGCGGAAGGAGATGAACACGAATCGGGCGACGCTAGCTGCGCGGGCGGCGTCGATGAGATTTGCCTGGCCTTCCCGGTCCACGCGCTCGAGCGTGTTTCCCTCCTGCCGCGACAGGATCGCCGTCGCCGTCGAATACACCGCGTGAACT
>DASWDK010000210.1:0-6469 GCA_036395335.1 Thermoanaerobaculia bacterium | reverse complement strand
CGTGAACCGACTCAGATCTTGAAGAACACCCGCTTGCGGTAGAGGAGACCGGAAATCGCGACCCAGGCGGCCAGACACGTCAGCGCGAACAGAAGCGATCCGAGCCGGGGATCCTCGAACCGGTCGAAGACGGTCCGGTAGATCGTCGAATAGAGCGACCTCGGCTTCCCATCCGAGCCGGGCAACTTGACGGCGAGCATCAGGATCGTGACGAGCGTCGAAGCGACGAACGCGGCAATCGGGTTGCGACCGAGCCAGACGAACGGCGCAGCCCAGCCGCGCCAGCCGCGCACGTCCACGACGAGGAGGAAGAGCGCGAGTAGCATCGCCGCGAGGCCGGACATCGCCAGCGAGTAGGACGACGTCCACAGGTTCTTGTTGATCGGGAAGACCCGTCCCCACAGAAGACCGGCTGCGAACGCCGCGAGCCCACCGGCGGCTAAGCCGGTGATCTTCCGCTTCATCGAGCCGGTCTGGAGCCACCCGCCGGCCAGCGCCCCGAGAAGCGTCGTCGCGACGGCGGGGATCGTCGAGAGGGGTCCCTCCGGGTCCCAGCCCGGCTTCCAGGTGTGCGCGCCGAGGACGAGCCGGTCGACGTATGCGGCGAGGTTGCCGTCGAGATCGAGGCGTCCCGCGCCGTAGCCGGGGACGGGCACGAAGGTCATGAGCGCCCAGTAGCCGACGAGGAGCAGAACTGCGGCGATCAGGATTCCCCTCTTCCCGAGCGCGAGGGAGAGCGCCGCCGCGAGAAGGAAGACGACGCCGATCCGCTGGAGCACGCCGGGAATCCTGAGGTGTGCCCGGTGGAAGGCGAAGTACGACAGGACGTTCAACGCGAGGCCGAGCCCGAAGATGATCGCGCCGCGCCGAAAGGAATGGAGGAAGAGCTCGCGCCGGGTCGCGCCCTCGGCCCGCCGGCGCGCGAACGAGAAGACCATCGAGACGCCGACGATGAAGAGGAAGAACGGGAAGATCGTGTCGGTGAAAGTCCAGCCGTGCCACTCGGCGTGCAGGAGAGGCGGGTAGACGTGGGTCCACGTGCCGGGCGTGTTGACGACGATCATTCCCGCGATCGTCAGACCGCGGAAGACGTCGAGGGCGAGAAGGCGGGACGACGAACCTTTGGTGTTCAGATATTTGGTCTCAACGGACAAAGCGTCCTGCCAGAGCCCCCGGCGCTCTCCCTGCGTTCAGGCTTCCGGACACCGTGAAAGTCTCGAGATCGACGCGGCAGATGAGGGGCGTGTTCTCCGAGATGACCCATGCGGACCGGCCGTTCGGTTCGATCAGCAGGTCGACCGGGCCCGGGAGCGACGAGCCGCCGCGCGCCAGGTGGGGTCCTTCTCTCCTCAAAGCCTCGCCGGCGATCGGGATCCGTTTGACTTCCCGGCGCTCGGCGATGTCGAAAACCGCGATATCGCCGGTCCGCATGCAGGAGACGAGCGCGTACTTCCCGTCGGGAGTGATCTTCACGCGGGTCGGGAATCCCCGCGCGGAGATTCGGGGAAAGATGCCGCGATCCACCGCGTCGATGAGCCAGATCGAATCCGTCTCCGGGCCCGTGACCCAGAGGCTTTTGCCGTCCGGCGTGAGGTCCATACCGACCGGAGCCCGACCGGTGACGATGTCGCGAAGGATTCTCACCGGCGAAAGGTCGACGGGCGTGACGAGGTCCGCCTGGGCGCTGGAGAGGAATGCGCGAGAGCCGTCCGGCGTGGCGACGACGAGTTGGTAGCCGTCGCGGCCCATCCGGATCCGTTGGACGACCCGGCGTCTGTACGGATCCACGACGAGGAGCTCTTTCGTGCCCTCCGCAGCGACGAGGAGCCGGCCGTCGGGGAGTGCTTCGAGCCCGTAAGGCTGCGTCCGTTCGCCGAGGTCGATCGTCGCGAGAGTCCTCCCGAAATCGATCTCGAAGAGAGTCACGGTCCGGCCGGGCTCACCCGGAGTCCCGAAGTTCGAGACGGCGGCGATCCTTCCGTCCGCCAGCACCTCGACCTCGTGCGGACCTCTCCCGACACGCGCTTCCGAACGCGGTGCCGCGCCGCTCTTCGCGTCGAATATTCGGAGAACGTCCCCGGACTCGTCGACGACGAGGAGCGCGTCCGGAAACAGCCTCGCCGTCTCCGGAAAAAGGAGGAGGAAGAACACGGCAAGGATGCTCACCGAGTCAACCTTTCAGAACGACGAGCTCCTGCGGCCGGACCGAGAGGCTCGCAAGCCCTTTTTCGCCCACGCCGTAGTCGTCTTCGATTCGAACGCCGAACTTCCCCGGCAGGTAAATCCCCGGCTCGATGGTGACCGTGTTGCCGGCGACGAGCGGTTTGCCGTTTCCCTTGACGAGATACGGGTGCTCGTGCCCGTCCATCCCGAGTCCGTGTCCGAGGCGGTGCGTGAAGTACTTCCCGTACCCCGCCTCCTCGATGACCTTGCGCGCCGCGCGGTCGACCTCCTCTCCGGTGCGGCCGGCCTCGAGCGTCTCGATGCCGGCGACCTGCGCGCGATCCACGATTCCGTAGACCTTGCGGAATTCGTCGGAAGGCGGTCCGAACGACACGGTCCGCGTGACGTCGGACGTGTAACCGCGCACCCGACAGCCGCAGTCGATCAGGACGGCGTCTCCTCGGGCGAGCTGCCGCTCGCCCGGTCCTCCGTGAGGCAGCGCGGCGGAGGCCCCGAACTGCACGAGCCCGTCGCCGTGTACGCCGAGCTTCGAGAACTCCTGCGCGAGGAGACTCGAGACTTCGCTCTCGCTCAATCCCCTTCGCAGGTGCCCGTGGGTCGCCGTGATCGCGAGAACCGTCCTTCGCCCTGCCTCCCGGATGAAGGCCAGCTCCTCCGCCGATTTGACGGCGCGCAAAGCGTCGAACACGGCGCTCGCGTCCTCGATCTTCGCCGATGCGGCCGAAGAGATGAGCGACGCGATCGAGAACGCGGTCGACCCTTCGACGCCGACCGTCTTGCGCGACAGGATCTTCGCCGCGATCGCAATCGGGTCCTGCTCCTCCTGCCACGTCTGGACGTCGTCGACCGTCGCGTCCCGCGTGACGTTCGACTCCTCGAACGACGGCGTCACCAGGACCGCCGGGCCGTCGGTGAAGAGAAGGAGGGCCGTCAACCGCTCGCTCCTCGGCATCGAAAGTCCGCTTGCATAGGCGAGGTTCGTCGAGGGAGTCAGGAGAATCGCGTCCCAGCCGCGGGACTTCGCGCCGGCGCGGAGCTTCGCCTGACGCTCCTTGAAGACTTCGGCTTTCGGGCGGGGAGGAAGGGGCGGAAGCTCGGGGGACGCCGCGGAAACCGACGGCGGGAGAACGCTCGCCGCAGCGGCGGCGGCACCAGCAGACGCGATCCAGCAGCGTCTCGTGAGCTTCGTCATCGGAATCCGGCGACCGATAGGATAGCGGAGGGGGAAAACATCATGCAGATATCCATCCTCGGCGCCGGTCTGATCGGTCGCGCCATCGCTCGCGAGCTCGCCTCCGAGGAGGGTTCGAAGGTCTCCGTTTTCGACGCCGATCCCGACGCACTCGAGCGCATCGGGCGCGAAACGCACGCGACGATCTGCCAGTCAGACCTGTCGCGCCCGGAATCGATCTCTGCCGCCGTCGCCGACGCGGATTGCGTCGTCGGGGCGCTTCCGGGAGCACTCGGCTTCACGATGCTCCGCTCGGTCATCGAAGCGGGCAAGCCGATCGCCGATATCTCCTTCTCGCGCGAGGATCCGCTCCAGCTGGAAGCTCTCGCGCGGGAACGAGGCTCGACGGCGGTCGTGGACTGCGGGGTCTCGCCCGGGCTGTCGAACTTCTTCATCGGCCGCGCCGCCCGCGACTTCAACGAGGTAGACGAAGCACACATCTACGTCGGAGGACTGCCGTTCGCGCGGCGCTGGCCGTTCGAGTACACGATCGTCTTTTCGGTCGCCGACGTGATCGAGGAGTACGCGCGCCCGGCGCGCGTGATGGAGCACGGGGAGCTCGTCACGCGGCCGGCGCTCTCGGAGATCGAGCGGGTCGAAGTGCCCGGGGTCGGCACACTCGAGGCATTTCTCACCGACGGGTTGCGTACGCTTCTGCGGACGGTGCCCGCTCGAACGATGAAAGAGAAGACGCTGCGCTATCCCGGACACGCAGCGAAGATGGAGATATTGAGAGAGGTCGGCTTTTTCGAGGAGACACCTCTCGAGCTGCGAAGCGGTGTGCGCATCGTGCCGCGCGAGGTGACGGAGCAGCTCCTTTCGCGAGCGTGGAAGCTCGCTGACGAAACCGAAGAGTTCACGTATCTCAAGGTCAGCGTCACCGGCCGGAAGCTCGGCCGGACCGTCCGCACGACCTTCGAGCTGCTCGACAGAACCCACCGTGCAACCGGAACGACCTCCATGGCGCGGACGACGGCATTCCCCTGCGTGGTCGCCGCGCGAATGCTCGCGCGCGGGGAGTACCGCGATCCGGGCGTCCGGCCCCTCGAGATGCTCGCAGCCAATCGGGAAGCCGCCGCGCGCTTCGAGCTGGGCCTGACCGCGCGGGGGATGCGCTGGACGAAGGAATCGCACGAGGTGGAATCGAGCTGAAGGAGAATTCGATGGCGAAGACCCGACGCGCGATTCTCAAGGCCGCGGGCGCGATCTCCGCTCTGGCGGCGCTGCCGCTCCCGGCTCAGGAGCCGACCCCCACGCCGACTCCCGTTCCCGAGAAGAAGCCGGAGGGGCTGGCGAAGCTCGCCCGTGAGCGGTACGGAAAGTTCCTGACCTCCGAGGAGCTCGCGTTGATGGACGACGACATGGCTTTCGTGGAGAGCCGAAGCGGCCGCCTGCGCGGCTACAAGCTCGCCAACGGCGAGGAGCCGGCCGCCGACTTCCGTGTGGTGCGGAGGTGAGCGGGGGCGGCTCCTGCTTCTTTGCGCCACTCCGGGAGCTCGCCGCGAAAGTGCGCGCGCGGGAGATTTCTCCCGTCGCGCTCGCGGAAGAATCGCTCCAGCGGCTCGACAGCGATGGGCGAAAGCTGAACGCGGTCGTGGCGCTCGCCGGCGACGACGCCCTCGCCGCGGCCCGGAGGGCGGACCGCGAGATCCGGCAGGGGAAATATCGCGGTCCGCTGCACGGAATCCCCTATGGCGCGAAAGATCTTCTCGCGACGAAGAAGATGCCGACGACCTGGGGAGCAGCGCCCTACCGGGAACAGCAGTTCTCGTACGACGCAACGGTGATCCGAAAGCTCGAGGACGCCGGCGCGGTCCTGACGGCGAAGCTCGCGATGGTCGAGCTCGCGGGCGGCATGGGCTACAACAACGCCGACGCGTCGTTCACCGGACCCGGATTGAACCCGTGGAACACCGCGTACTGGAGCGGCGGCTCCTCCAGCGGCCCGGGCGCGGCCGTCGCTGCGGGGCTGGTCTCTTTCGCGATCGGGTCCGAAACGGTCGGGTCGATCATCACTCCGGCGGCCTTCTGCGGCGTCACCGGCCTGCGGCCGACGTACGGCCGGGTCAGCCGCCACGGCGCGATGGCGCTCTGCTGGACGCTCGACAAGCTGGGTCCCCTGGCTCGCGGAAGCGACGATTGCGCGCTCGTCCTCGACGCGATCGCGGGAAGAGATCCCGCCGACCCGACCACGGTCGAGGCGCCCCGCCCGACCGCACCCCGGTCCCGCCGGCTGCGGGTCGGCGTGCTGGAAGGAGCAACGGACTTCGTCCAACCGGACGTCGCCAAGAACTTCGGTGAGTCGCTCGCCGTCCTCTCCCGCTTCGCCGACGTCACGCGAGACGTCGCGCTCGTCGACCTGCCTTTCGGGATCGTCGCCGGAACGATCGTGGACGCCGAGGGCGGAAGCGCGTTCCGGGAACTCATCGAATCGGGCGCCCTCCGGCAGCTCCAGGCGAAGGCCGACCGCTACGGCGGCTACTCGAGCCTGATGACGCCGGCGGTCGACTACCTCCACGCGATGCGGCTGCGCGAAAAGATGCGGGCCCCCATGGAGGCGCTCTTTCAGCGTTACGACGCCCTCGCTGCTCCGTCGCGAGCAACCGTCGCGATCCCGATCGGGGTCGATTTCGACAAGGCTTATCCGGAGCTCGCCAAGGGACGGCCGGCGAATTTCGTCTCATCGATCGGGGCATTGATCTCGCTCGGAAACCTCGTCGGGTGGCCCGCCATCTCCCTGCCGAACGGGTTCGGACCGGAAGGCCTTCCGACCGGGCTCCACCTTCTCGGCGGCGCGTTCCGCGAGGCAGATCTCGTCGCGATCGGTCGCGAGTATCAGCGGCGGACGGATTTCCACACGCGGCGACCGTCCGGCTACTAGAGCGCTACTTCTTCTTTTTCTCTTCCTCGCGTCTCGGCTCGTGGCGCCGATCCGTCATTGGCGCGACGAGCGAGACCCGGTAGTGCGCACGCCGCTTTTCCGTCCGACGTTCGCCGTTCTGACGGCGTTCGGAGGAGGAAGAGCTGCGGCCGCGCTTCTTTCCGACCTTCATG
>DASWDK010000209.1:0-3374 GCA_036395335.1 Thermoanaerobaculia bacterium | reverse complement strand
GCTGGGAGATCGTTCGTGCCTCGCGATCCAGGCGCTGCCGCAGCTCCTCGTTGTCAGCGAGATGGGAGGGCAGGACCTTCAACGCGACGATGCGGTCCAGACGCGTGTCGCGCGCACGGTAAACCTCGCCCATCCCCCCGGCGCCGAGAGGCTCGATGATCTCGTGGGGTCCGAGGCGGGTGCCGGGGGAAAGCGTCATGTGGGAAACGGAATTCTACGTCGCAGGCCGGAGCCAGCCCCGCGGACGTATGCTTGGCGGCACGCAACAGGAGGTGTGCGATGGCTGACAAGACTCGGCGCGTCGAGTACTACTACGTGACCGTTCCGGACCGCCCGGGCGAGGGCAAGAAAGTTCTTTCGGCTCTCAAGGAGAGCAACGTCAATCTTCTTGCGTATCTGGGGTTCCCGAGCGGAGACGGGAACTCTCAGCTCGACCTCGTCCCGGAGAATGCCGATGCGCTCAAGCAGGCGGCCGGAAAGGCCGGTCTCAAGCTCTCCGATTCCAAGCGGGCATTTCTGATTCAGGGAGACGACCGCGCGGGAGCGGTCGGCGACACTCTCGCGAAGCTCGCCGACGCGGGCGTCAACGTCACGGCCGCGACGGCGACTACCGCGGAAGGCAAGTACGGCCTCGTCCTCTGGGTGTCGCCGACGGATTACGAGCGGGCAGCGAAGGCGCTGGGAGCTTAGAAACGGGGAAGCTCGGCTCGGGTTCGGACAGAGACGGGATAAACGCCGGCAGATCCCGGGAAACGAGAACGATTCTGGCAAGGCCGTGAGCCTTCAGCCGGTTTGCCAGCTCGACCACCGTTCCGTAACATGCGATGCCAAGGCCCCTACCGGAGAGGTGGGTGAGTGGCTGAAACCAGCGGTTTGCTAAACCGCCGTAGGGCTAATAACCCTACCGCCGGTTCGAATCCGGCCCTCTCCGCCAGTTAGCATCGCGCCGCTTGAAGCCCCGAACCCTCATCCTCGCTTTCTTCGCTCTCTTCCTGTTCGTCGCCGGGGTCTGGCTCTACCGCAACGCGCACCTCCCCACCCTCCGCCGCGAGTTCGTCCCGTGGATGCATCGGCTCGAACGCTGGCGCGACGGCGTCGAGAAGGTCCAGCGGGCGTTGAAGGATCGCGACGCGACCGGCGCCGATCCGGATGGAATCACGATGCTGCGGAGCTGGGCCTGGTCGAGCCTGGAGCGTCTCGCGTACGTGAAATACGACGTCCGCAAGCCGACGCACGACGTCGCCAGCGGGGCCGATCGCACGACCGGGCTCGTGGTCTTCACGGTCGGCGGCTTCCGGGCCGATGGAACCCGCGTAGAGCGGTCCGCGGAGGCTACCGTCACGACGGACTCCGGCACCGCGCAGGTTCGCCTCTGGCGGGTTCTCACGGAAGTAACGCAATCCTCTCCGCTCTTCCGTAACGCGACCGCCGAAGCGGGCCTGGGCGCGGTCCGCCGGGATCCGCCGCAGGCCGGCACGAACCGTCTGATCGCGGGGATCTGGCCGGGCTCCGGCGTCGCGGTTCTCGACTTCGACCGCGACGGCGACGAGGACCTTTTCGTCGGCGACGGCGTGAGATCGATCCTGTACGAGAACGACGGAACCGGCTGCTTCACCGACGTCACGGAACCTGCCGGCCTCGCGCGCTCCCCGTCGGAAGGCATCGCCGCGACCGGAGTCGCGGCGGCGGACGTCAACGGAGACGGACTCCCCGACCTCTTCGTCACCGACTCCTTCGGTCCGGCACGGCTCTTCGAGAACAGAGGTGCAGGTCGTTTCGAGGAGGTCACGTCGTCCTCCGGCATTTCGGTCGCCGGAAACGCGCGGTCGGCGGCGTTCGCGGACGTCGACGGCGACGGCGACCTCGACCTCTTCGTGTGCGTCACCGGTGACTACTACCGGCAGATGCCCGATCCGCCCTACGACGCCGAGGACGGTGGGCAGAATCATCTCTTCGTCAACGACGGCCGCGGCCGCTTTCGAGACGTCTCCGCGGAGTGGGGCGTCTCGGACCCGAAGCGCTGGTCGCTCTCCTCGCTCTTCGCCGACTTCGACGGCGATGGACGGCCCGACCTCGTCGTCACGAACGACTTCGGCCGGAAAAATCTCTACCGAAACGATTCGGGAAAGCGCTTCGTCGACGTCACTCGTCGGGCCGGCGTGGAGGATCGGGCCTATGGAATGTCGGCCGCGTGGGGGGACTTCGACGGCGACGGACGGCTCGACCTCTACACAACCGGCTGCTACACGCAGTGGGCGTTCCTGCACGAGTATCCGAGCGTTCCGATCCCGTTCCCGGGCCGCCTCTTTCTCTCGACCGCCGTGGGCTGGATGGAGAAGATGACGCGAGGGAACTCTCTCTTCCTCCAGAAGTCCGACGGAACGTTCGAAGACGTCACCGCGCGTTCGGGCGCGCGCAAGTCGGGGTGGAACTGGAGCACGATCGCCGCGGACCTCGACAACGACGGATGGCTCGACCTTTACTCCACCAACGGCATGTGGGGGGACGGACGCGACCACGACCGCGAGCTCGAGTTCTGGTGGGAGACGCTCGCTTACTGGAACGACTACGTCGCGAAACGGCGCACGTTCGATCGGATGGGCGCCGGCATCGCCGGGATCGAGCGTGACCGATGGTGGCGCAACCGCGGCGCGGAGGCGGTCGAAGGCCCGCTCTTCGAGGACAGCGCCTTCCTCGCCGGTCTCGACCTCGAGACCAACGGCCGCGCCGCCGTGGCGTTCGACGCGAACGGAGACGGAGCGCTCGATTTGTACGTCCGATCCGTACAGGCGCCGGAGGCTCTCTTCCTGGGACGGCGGGAAAGGGGAGAGCACTTTCTCCGCCTCCGGCTCGTCGGCGCGGGCGGCGAGGACAACCTCGCCGGAGTGGGATGCCGGATCGTCGCGACCTTGCCGGACGGCCGCAAGATTCTGCGCGACAATGGAAACGCGAGCGGATACCTCTCGACGGGAAGCCCGATCGTCCACTTCGGACTCGGCTCGGCGACGAAGCTCGACGCGTTGTCCATCCGCTGGCCGTCCGGAAAAGTGCAGGAACTGGGCCCGATTGCAGCGGTCGATCGCACGGTCACCGTGGATGAGCAACGCGGCCGGTCGATGCCTTAAACTCGGCCCATGGGCGCTTGCGACTACGACGTCGTGATCACGGGCGGGGCCGTTGCGGGCGCTTCGACCGCAATCCTCCTGCGCCGCCGCGTCCCGAACGCACGCGTTCTCGTCGTCGAGAAGTCCGACCGATTCGACTGGAAGGTCGGTGAGTCCACTGTGGAAGTCTCGGCGTATTTTTTGACCCGAGTTCTAAAACAATACGACTACCTGTCGCGCGAGCAGCTTCCCAAGCAGGCCTTCCGCTTC
>DASWDK010000208.1:0-11618 GCA_036395335.1 Thermoanaerobaculia bacterium | reverse complement strand
TGGCTGGCGCCGATCTACGGAGCGCTCGGGCTTCTCGTCGCGCTCTCGCTCGGACGTGACGTCGTCGAGACCCTGAAGCTCGGCTACTCGATCTTCGCGGCCGGAATCATCCTGCCGGTGCTGGCGGCGCTTCTCCCGCGGAAGCCCGCCGTGTCGCCGCAGGGAGCGATCGTCGCGATGATCGCCGGAGGGGCGGTCGCCGCCGCAGGGCGTCTCGCTCCGCGATGGACGCACGGGATCGATCCGGTTCTGCTCGGGACCGGGGCGAACCTGGTCATCCTGTTGATCGCGTTCGCCAGCCGCCCCGTCGCCCGCGCATGAGCGAGAAGGAGAAGCTCGAGCGCGGTCCAGCCCATCCCGCCTTTCTGAAACCGGCCGGGCCGAACCTCGGCGTCGCTCCGCCGCGGGGCGAGGCGCCGCCGCGACGCGGGATGTTCGCGTCGCTCGCGCACCGGCCGTTCCGGCGCTACTGGATCGGTCTCTTCCTCTCGAACATCGGAACCTGGATGCAGGTCGTGGCGCAGGGGTGGCTCGTGCTGCGTCTGTCCGACTCGGCCTTGATGCTCGGGCTGGTGGGATTCGCCGGATCGATCCCGACTCTCCTCCTCGCGCCGCTCGCCGGGGTCGCCGCCGACCGCGCGGACCGCCGCCGGCTGCTCGTGTCGACCCAGTCCGCCCAGATGGTCTGCGCCCTGATTCTGGCCGCGGCGACCGGGTTCCACTTCGTCTCGGTGGCGCTCGTCGCGGCGGTGGCGATCGTCAACGGCCTCGCGAACGCTTTCACGATGCCCTCCCACCAGTCGCTCTTCCTCGACCTCGTCGGCCGCGAGGATCTGATGAACGCGATCTCGCTCAACTCGATGCAGTTCAACCTTTCGCGGGTCATCGGCCCGATGATTGCGGGGCTGACGATCGCCGGGTTCGGCGAGACCGGTTGCTTTCTCCTGAACGCGATTTCATACCTCGCCGTCATCTCCGCGCTCGCGGCGCTTCCCGCGCTCCACCGGCGCCGCGCCGGCAGCCGCGGAGCCTGGGTGGATCTGCGCATCGGAATGCGTTTCGCGCGTCGGCGTGCGATCATCCTGCCGCTGCTCGCGGTCGCCGCGTCCCTTGCGGTGTTCGGCACGCCTGCCGTCACTCTCGCTCCGCTCTTCGCCCGCAGGCTGCTCCACGTCGGCCCCCAGGGGCTCGGAGGGATGCTGTCGGCGGTCGGGCTGGGCGCCGCCGCCTCGGCCCTCTTTCTCGCATCGCTCGGCGATTTCCGGAGAAAGGGAGCGGCCGTCTTCGCCGCCGCCTCCGGGTTCGCACTCTCGCTCGCGGGGCTCGGTGTCTCCCGCCTCTACGTCCTGTCACTCGCTTTCCTGGCGCTTCTCGGCGCGTCGATGTCGTCCTCGGCCTCTCTCATCAACACGCTCCTCCAGACGAGCGCGCCGGACCGGCTGCGGGGACGCGTCATATCGCTGTACGCGCTCGCCTGGCTCGGTCTCGTTCCGGTCGGAAACCTCCAGGCGGGGGCGGTCGCGGAACGATTCGGGGCGGCCGCGGCGCTCTACGTCGGAGCGGCCGGAATCGCGGTGACGCTCCTCACAGTGTGGATCGCGAAACCGTTCCCCGCCGAGCGGTCTGGCCTTTAAGCTATATTTCGCATCCCCGATGAGGCGGTTTGACGGCGCCGCGCGAGTCGCGGTTCTCTGCGCGGTCGCGATCGGCGTTCTACCCATGGTCGAGAAGGCTCAGGAGCCGCTTCGGCCCCGGGGCGCTTACAACAACTCGGTCCACCGCTTCTTCCCCGACCTCGAGTCCCGGATGAACGCGGTGCGCTATGGACGCTGGCGCGCGCTCGAGATCGCGTGGACCGTCGGGATCAACCCGGCGCTCGATCGGGAGTTCTCCGCGTTTCTCCTGAACCTGCTCGCGGATCCGCCGCGGTTCCCCCCGGAAGCGGAGTTCGTGGCGCCCCGGTTCGCACGCGAAGCCGCGACGGTCTTTCACGCTCTGCACTGGGGTCAGGTCCTCGAGCAACAGGTGGGTGACATCCTCGCTGCCGCCGATTCGACGCCGGAGCTGACGGCCCGGCGTCTCGAGCACGCCGTCGATCTTTATCGTCTCGAGCGATGGGCATTGTCGGAACCGGCGGAGGAGCTCCCGCCTCCCGAGGCGCTCACTCTCGCGCCGCGGTCCGCGCGGATCCTCCTCTCCGGAACGCGGCTGTTCGCCCGCGCCATCGAGGCGCTCGCCGCGTCGGACTTCGGTCAGCAGCGCTGGAAGGTCCGGGACACGATCGAGGAATTCGACTCTTCCCTCTCCCGCGAAAAGCCGCTCGAGGAATCCACGCAGCGCGTTTCGGCGCCCACGGTCGCGGATCGCTATCCCGCGGCCGCCGCCCACCTCGATCGCGTGACGCGGTTCCGGCTCGAGGTGTACGGCGCGCTCGTCGGCGGGGGCGCGACTCCGGAGGCGCGCCGGGAGCGCAACGACCGGCTCTCCCGGGTCGCGAGGCGCTACGGCCTGTCGGGCGAGGGGATCGGTGGCAGCTAGTCGGCGCGGCCTCGGGATAGGGGTGCTGATCCTGGCCGGGCTCGCGTCGAGCGCGCCCTCCGTGCACGCCCAGTTTCTCTCTAACCTCGAAACGGACCGGCCGATCGCCGTCGAGGACGCCACGCCGATTCCGTTCCGGGCAGTGTCCGCCTCCGTCGACTGGGCGTACAACCTCCGCAAAGGTGGTTTGAACGATCAGGGGCCCGGCTGGTCCCTGCTGTACGGCGCCGTGCGAAACCTGGAAGTCGGCGCCGCGCAGCGGTACGTCACCCGGCCGGGGCGAAATGCGCTGCGGGGCATCTCATCGGGCGACCTCGAGCTCCACGCCCTCTACGGAGTCCTCTCCGAAACTGCCCGGCGTCCCGCGATCGCCGCCCGCATCGGCGTCGTCTTCCCGACCGGGCTCGACTCCCGCGGAACGGACCTCGAGCTCGGAGCGAACTTCACGCGCTCGTTCGATTCCTTGCGCCTGCACGGCGACGTGCGATGGACCAGGTTGGGCGACACGGTGTCCACGGAACGGTCGAACCGTCTCGAAGGAGGGCTCGCGGTCGATTTCCTGGCGAGCCGATCGGGCCGGACGGACACGCTCGTCCTGGCTGGCGTGACAGTCCGCTCGAGCCTGGTGCGGCAGGGGGACGACATCGTCGCGATCGAGGTCGGCGCGCGGCAGCGCATCGGCATCCAGACCATCCTGTTCGGCGGCTTCGGGTCCGAGGTCTCGGACGGAGCGGATCGTTCGCGCCTCCGAGTTCGGCTCGGGATTTCGCACGTCTTCTGACCAGGCATCCCGTTGACGTTTCGCGTCTTCGACTGCCACATCCACGTCCAACCGTGGGAGCAGCTGCGCCCCGCAGTCCGCGCGACGATGATCCGCGGACGCTCGGACGGCGAGCGACTCGAACGCGTCCTCGCGGACTCCGGGGAGCTCCTCCGGCTGATGGACGAGGAGCAGATCGAGCGGGCGGCCCTGATCAACTACGTAGCGCCCGACGTGATGGGCTTCGACGAGTCGGTCAACGAGTGGGTCTGCAGCTACGCCCGGGGAAACACCGACCGCCTCGTGGCCGTCGGCTCGGTCCATCCGCGCCGGACGAGAGACGCACGCGGCGACACCGCACGGCTGTTCGAGGAGCTCGGGATCCGGGTGCTCAAGATCCACCCGCCCCACCAGCTCTTCGCCGCCAACGACTACGTGTCGGGAAACGAATCGCTCGCCGAGATCTACCGGGTCGCGCAGGAGCACGGCCGGCCGGTCATGATTCACACCGGGACCTCGATCTTCCCCGGCGCGAGGAACCGCTTCGCCGACCCGATCGGCGTGGACGACGTGGCCGTGGATTTTCCGCGGCTGCCGATCGTGCTCGCACACGCGGGACGCCCGCTCTTCATGGAGACTGCCGTGTTCCTCGTGCGGCGCCATCCGAACGTGCACCTGGACCTCTCCGGGATGCCGCCGCGCAAGCTGCTGGAGTATCTCCCCCGTCTTGAGGAGATCTCGGGTCGGTGTCTGTGGGGGACCGACTTCCCGAGCCCGGGGGTTCCGTCGATGCGGAAGAACGTCGAGGACTTCCTGGCGCTGCCGCTCTCGGACGACGCGAAGAGACGCATCCTCTTCGACAACGGGGCCGCGCTGATTCGGTAATACGATTCCTCTCGTGAGGGTGCTCGTCGTCGGGGCCGGCGTCATGGGCCGCGGAATCGCCGGACTCTGCGCGCTCTCCGGCCACGAGACCTTCGTGTTCGACGCCGATCCCGACGCGCAGCGCCACGTCCGCGCGTCGATCGACGCCTCCTGGGCGCGCGCTCTCGAGCGCGGGAAGGTCGCGGCGGAGACGGTCGGGACCGGACGGCGGCTCCTCCGCGTTGTCGAGCGGCTGCGGGACGGCGCCGCGGTGGACTTCGTGGTCGAAGCAGTCCCGGAAGCTCTCGACCTGAAGCGCCTCGTCTTCAGCGAGCTCGACGACCACTGCCCCGACCGGACCATCCTCGCGTCCAACACCTCCTCGCTCTCGATCACCCGGATCGCGCGGGCGACCGGGCGGCGCGACCGCGTCGTCGGAATCCACTTCTTCAATCCGGTCGCGGTCATGCCGCTCGTCGAGGTCGTGCGGGGCGAGGACACGTCCCCGGAGACTGAGCGCCGGGCGCTCGAGCTCGTCGCGTCGCTCGGCAAGGAAGCGGTGCGGGTGAACGACTCCCCCGGCTTCGCCACCTCGCGGCTGGGTCTCGCGCTCGGACTCGAAGCGATGCGGATGGTCGAGGAGGGAGTCGCCCGCCCGGAGGACATCGATCGGGCAATGGAGCTCGGCTACGGCCATCGCATGGGGCCGCTGAAGACGAGCGACCTCGTGGGGCTCGACGTCCGGCTCGCGATCGCCGATGCGCTCTCCGCCGAGCTCTCAAGCGAGCGGTTCAATCCGCCGGAAATCCTCAAAAGGATGGTCGCCGAGGGAAGAACCGGCAAGAAGTCGGGCGAAGGGTTCTACCGCTGGGAAGGTGACCGGGCACAGCCGGCCGACTCGAAGAGGAAGCGCGCTTGAGCGACCGGCGCAATCTCACCCTGGGGATCGTGCTGCTCTTTCTCGGGGGGTTCTTCCTTCTCGCAAAGGCGTTCCGCTTCTCCGGCCCGGGCGCGATCCTCGTCCTGATCGGAGCGATCCTCTTCACTCTCTCGGCGGCTCGGGGCTTCCGCGGGCCGCTCCTGCCCGGCGGGATCCTGCTCGGCCTCGGAGGCGCGTTTCTGCTCCAGTCGACCCTCGAGCACCTCTTCCCGCGCTGGGCGACGATTACCCTCGGTCTCGGAATCGGGTTCCTGCTGACGACCGTCGTCGACCGGGCTCGCCGCCGGGAGCGACGTCCCTCCCCACTCGTGCCGGGCCTGATCCTCCTCGCCGTGTCGTTCTTCGGTGCGCTGTCCCGGCTCACACCGGTCGAGGACTTGCTGACCCGGATGCGCGACCTCTGGCCGTGGGCCCTGGTGCTCGCGGGGCTGGCGCTCGTGGCCCAGACACTCCTGCGCCGTCGCGTGTGACCACCGACATGTCATTCCGAGGCGCTCGGGATGACAGCGGCTACGACAAATCCAGCAGCTTCGGCACCGGCCGCGACGCGGCGGGGGCCGGCTCCGCCCGCGCGACTGACAGAAGGCGAGCGGTCAACACGAGCATGGCGAGCGCGGCGACGATGAGCGCGCCGAAAAAACCGGTCGCGAGCCGGTGATAGCGGTCGAGGAGGAGCCGCGACGGGTCCGCCGCCGGTAGATTGTCGATCAGGCCGGGCGCCTGCTGCCGGATCCGGTCGATTGGCGGGATGAGGAGCTGGTGGACCACGAGGGCGGCGAAGAAGCCCGCGACCGGCAGTCGGGTCAGAAAGCTGCGTGTCATCCGCGGCACGCATTCGCGGGTCAACCACCACGAAGTGGCGAAGAGGATCCCGAACGCGATTTCCGCGAGAAGGCAAGTTCCTGAGAGAACGGGCGAGACGAGCGAGGCGGCGAGGTCGCGCGTCGGCAGTACGCGGAAGACGGCAGGCGCCACGACCGCTCCGAAGAAAAGGGCGGGACCGATCGCGAGAGCGAGCGCCGCGAGATGAAGAAAGATGATCGGCGAATCGAACCGGCTACTCGGACGCATATTCGGCCCGAGTCGGAGGGATCCGGCCTGCTCGCGCGCCGCGGTCGAGCAGGGTCTGGACGGCACGGCGCCCCTCCGGTCCATAGCGCCGGGTCCACTCGTTGACGTACATCCCGACGAAGCGGTCCGCCTGGGCCCGGTCGAGGCCGCGGGCGTACCCGAGCGCGTGAGAAAGCGCGGCGTCCCGGTGGGAGAGCCCGTACTCGATCGAGCGGCCGAGCGCGCGGGAGATCCGCGCGATCCGGTCCCCTCCGAGATCCCGGCGGACGACGTTGCCTCCGAGCGGCAGAGGAAGTCCGGTCTGCTCTTTCCACCACCGGCCGAGATCCACGACGAGGACGAGTCCGTCGTCGGAGTACGTCAGCTGCCCCTCGTGGATCAGGAGTCCCGCCGCGACCTCGCCGGAGGCAACCTTCTCCTGGATCCGATCGAAGGCAACCTCCACCATCTCGATCTTGGGCGCCCAGAGCGAGAGGGCGAGCGCCGCCGTCGTCCAGCGGCCCGGCGAGGCGACGATCACTCGCCCCGGTGCGAGATCCTCGCGGGTGAAAGGCTTTCGCGCGACGACGACCGGGCCGTATCCATCGCCGAACGAGGCGCCGTGCGGGAGCAGCAGATACCGCTCCGCGAGGTAAGCGTAAGCGTGGAAGGAGACGGCGGTGACGTCGAGCTCGCCCGCCATCGCCCGCCGGTTGAGCGACTCGATGTCGGAGAGCTCGTGGGAGAAGACGAGACCCTCGGTGTCGATGTCCCCTTGCGCGAGACCGTAGAACATGAAAGCGTCGTCGGAGTCGGGACTGTGCGCGAGGGTGATCGGGGTCACGCACGCGATTCTAGTCGCGAGCACTTCGGCGCTTGACAGCCGAGTCCGCGGAGCAGGAGAATGCCGTCAACGCGAGCCGCACGAAAAAGAAATACTTGTTGTATCCGAAGAGGAACCTTCTAAAATTGAATCGCCGGACGGGTTGCGGCCCATCCGGCGATCAGGACGTATGACCTATCAATCGTTCGGCAGCGACAGACTGAAGGCGACACGCCCCTCCGAGGGGGCGGCAAAATTAGCACCTCGCCCCAAGGCTGTCAATCAGCTGTCGGGAGGGAGGTGACGTCATGGCCACGAAGAAAAAGGCCGCCAAAAAGGCAACGAAGAAGGGCGGCAAGAAGAAGAAGTAAATCAACGGTTTAGTAAGACCCACGAGACTTCTGTGGGGGCCTGCGGGCCCCCCTTTTTTTTGCCTTGACTTTATTCTTTTCTGGACAGATCTGGACGCCTCCGAAGAGCCGACTATATCAGTATTGATATAGTTTCCAAGTGTCCCTCCCGCACGTCCTTCTCGGTCTCCTCGCCGGCCAGCCGCGGACCGGCTACGACCTCGCGCGCGTGATTCAGGAGGAGGTCGAACCGGTCTGGAAGGCGGAGATCTCCCAGATCTACCCTGCCCTCGCGCGGCTTCGCCGGGAGGGTCATGTCGTGCTGCGGGTGCTCGGACCTCGCCGAGGCCCGCACCGGAACCTCTATCGCGTGACCGCCGCCGGCCGCCGGGAGCTTCGCCGTTGGCTCTTGGAGTCCCCCCCCGCGCCCCGCGGCCGGGACGACGGGCTCGTCCGGATCGCGTTCCTCGAGTCCCTTCCGGTCCCGGAGCGACGCCAGGTTCTTCGCGCCTACGAGAAGACGCTCGCCGACGAGATCGCCTGGTTTCACGCCGCCCGGGAGCCGGAAGGATTCCGGCGAGAGGCGCGGGAAGGCGCCCTCGAGAAGCTGGAGGGAGCACGCCGGTGGGCGCGCGCGCTCGCGAGCCGTCCGTCGCTCGTTCCTCTCCAGACCGTCGCGAGGCCGGACCGTGGGCCGCAGGTCAAGAAGAAGTGAAACTCGGCGCGGTCGTTCCCGCCGCGGGTCTCTCTCGCCGCATGGGCTGCGAGAAGGTGCTTCTCCCCTTCGGCCGCTCGACGGTGCTCGGGACGGTCCTCGCGCGGCTCGCCGCCCTCGAGGTCTCGCGAACCGTCGTCGTCCTTCGTCCCGAGATGCCGGCGGCGGAGGAGGCCGCCCGAGCCGGGGACGCGGAGGTCGTCGTGAACCCGCATCCCGAGGACGAGATGCTCGTCTCCATCCGCCTCGGTGTCGAGAGGATCGCCGGGACGGTCGACGCCGTCTTCGTCTGGCCGGCCGACCATCCCGCGGTTTCCACCGAAACGCTCCAGCTTCTCGCCGCCGCCGGCTCGCGCGAAACCGCGGTTCTCCCCGTTTACCGGGGCAGGCGCGGGCATCCTGCCCTCGTCGGAACGGAGCTTCTCGCCGGCATCACCGAAATCCCGTCGAACGCCGGTCTGCGCTTCCTGTGGCGGGATCGCGCGGACGCGGTCCGTGAGCTCGCCGTGGACGATCCGGGCGTCGTCGAGGACCTCGACGACCCCGACGCGTACGAGAAGGCACGCCAGCGCGATGCGAACTCGCCGCACGGGTGATCGGCACCGTCGGGCGACGAGAAGCGGAGTAAAATCGTCCAAAACCCGGATGCGAATCATGGCAGCGACGAGGGCGCTCGCTTGAAACGAGCGGGCAGAGGGACCAAACCCGGCCGCAAGGTCGAGGACACCTATTTCGGGGAAGACCCGCTCCAATCCTTCCGCCAGTTCGTGGACGCCTTCCGCGACGCTTCCCGCGAGCCCGAGGCGCTCCTCTGCCGTCACCTTCGCGCCCAAGCCTGGTCGGTGACGCACCCGATCGTCGAGCAGCCCGACCCGGCCACCGAATACTGCTGCCTGAAAACCTTGCGCCGCCACGGACCGGACGGACTCGACGCGAACCCCGACGGCTGCACCGACGAGCGGGGATGCTTCGAGCCGGCAGATCGCTTCCGGGAGCCGGAGAGCTGAGAAGCCCCTCGGGCGATAATCGAACCCGATGATCCGGGCTTCGAACGTCGCTCGCGTCCTGGCCCTCCTCGTTCTCGCCGTCGCCGCCGCGGCGATCTCGAACGGGGCCGCTTCGACACAGAGGAAGCTCGCCTGGATCGGGAGTTACCCACGGGCCCTCCAGGTCGAGCCCGCGGCTGCCGAGACGGCCGCGGCAGTTCGGCCGCCGCCGACCATCGCGACTCTGCCGGCCAAAGCGGCGCCGACTCCGGCACCGTCCGCGGCGCCGGGCGCGGCCCCTCCCGCGTCCGCGCCGAACGACCTCGTCCGGTCCTTTCCACCGCACCCCGACAAACCCTCTCTCGAGGTCGGGCCGGCCGACGTCCAGCGTCTCTACGAGGGAAAGGCTCTCTTCTTGGACGCCCGACGCTCATCGGTCTACGCCGAGGGACACATCGCCGGGGCGCGCAGCTTCCCGGTCTGGGAGTCCGACATCGCGGAGCGCGTCAAGGGACTCTACGAGGAGGGGCTCGACCAAAAGGCTCCGATCGTCGCCTACTGCAGCGGCGGAGACTGCGAGGACTCGCACATGCTCGCGGAAAAGCTCTACATGGTCGGGTTCGACAACGTCCTGATCTACAAAGACGGCTTCCCCGACTGGCAGAAGCGAGGGCTTCCCACATCGAAGGGAGCAAAACCCTGAGGCGGCGGTTCGCGGACTGGTGGACTCACCCCTGGCTGTCGGTGCGAATTCAGATCGCCGTCGGCGCCGTGTTCGTGGCGGCGGCGATTCCGAAGATCCTCGACCCCCCCGCTTTCGCTCACATGATCTACAACTACCGCCTGCTCCCGGGGAGCCTGATCAATGCTCTGGCTCTCGTGATGCCTTGGATCGAGCTTCTGGTCGGGCTCGCTCTCGTGCTCGGGGTCTGGAAGAGGGAGGCGGGGCTCGTCGCGGGAGCCTTACTCGTCGTCTTTCTCGTCGCGATCGGCTGGAACCTCGCCCGCGGCCACGCCATCGACTGCGGCTGCTTCGACGTCCGGTCCGCGGGCAAGAGCCGGGAGGAGCTCCTGACCGACATGCGCTGGGTCCTGCTGCGGGACGTCGGACTCCTGATCCTCGCGGCCCAGATCCTCGCGGCGACTTCGCCGCGCGCCCTCTCTAGCTCGCGGCTGTCGCGCGGGTGAAGCCCGAAGGGGTCCTTCTCTTCCGAAGGTCGAGCAGGACCTCGCGCGCGATCGACTTCAGTGTCTCGAAGACTCCCGCCCCGGTCACCGCCGTTGCTTCGAGCGTTGGCTCTCCCTTGATCGCCAGACGGCGGGAGAGCTCCGCCGCCGGCACGGCCGAGGGTAGGTCGCGCTTGTTCAACTGGAGAACGTAAGGGATCTCCGCGATCTCGTAACCTTGCTCGCGGAGATTCTTCTCGAGGTTTCGGATCGACTCGACGTTCGCGGCGAGCCGCGCCTCCTGAGAATCGGCGACGAACACGACCCCGTCTACGCCCCGGAGGATGGCGCGCCGGGCCGCGTCGTAGAAGACCTGTCCCGGGACAGTGTAGAGGTGGAGCCGCGTCTGGAAACCGCGCAGGCTGCCGACGTCGAGCGGGAGGAAGTCGAAGAAGAGGGTGCGCTCGTTCGGCGTAGCGAGAGAAATGAGCTGGCCTCGCCGGGACGGGCTCGTCCTCTCGTGGAGAAACTGCAGGTTTTTCGTCTTCCCGCAGAGCCCCGGACCGTAATAGACGATCTTGCAGTGGATCTCGCGGGCCGCGAAATCAACGAAGGCCATAAAACCCGAGAATCACTCGGAGAACAGCCGGTCGATGTCCTCGTCCGTGATCTCGGCGAGCAACGGCTCGAACGCGGAGTGGAGGACCGGCTCTCGTTCCATGCGCTCGGTGATCTCCGCGAAAGCCCGTTCGAGCTCGGCCCCTGCCTGGCGGACCCGGAGCCGGACGAGACCGAGCGAAGAGCGTTCGCTGAAGATGACGACGAGAATCACCCTCTGAGCGACGATCGAGACGTGGATGTTCTCTTTTTCCCCTTCGTGAAGCAGCACCGAGAACTCCCGCTCTCCCAGGACGCGCGCGAGCCCGTCGGTCGCCGCCACGTTGCCTGCCGTCAACGAGGCGAGAGCCGTCATGTCGAGGGCTTCGACGTCTCCGACCGAAGCGATCCGCTGGCCGTTCTTGTCCACCAGCAGGACGACGCTCGCTGCCGACTCCTGCCGCAGCCGCCGTAGAATCTGCTGCAGGCTGCGGAAGTCCTCTTCGTAGAGGACCAGATCGGCCGGCGACATCGACTGATTGTAGCTCTCGGCGATCCTTTTCAGAGCTCTCGTCGGTTCTCCAGCGACCGCGCCATCGTCACCTCGTCCGCATATTCGATGTCGCCTCCGACCGGCAGCCCGAACGCGATGCGGGTCACCCGAACCCCGACCGGCTTCAAGCGGCGCGCGATGTAGAGAGCGGTCGTCTCCCCTTCGACGTTGGGGTTCGTCGCAAGGATGACCTCCCGGACCTCCGTCGTGACTCGGGCAACGAGCCCCGCGACGTCGATTTCCTCGGGACCGATTCCCTTGAGCGGCGAGAGCGC
>DASWDK010000207.1:0-13440 GCA_036395335.1 Thermoanaerobaculia bacterium | reverse complement strand
GAGAGCGGCACCCCGAACCGGTGGATGACGAGCGTGACGGCGAGCTCGCCGCGCGTCACGTGGACCTCGAGATCCTGGAGGTCGGGAATCCGGTCCGCGAGCCGCGCGACCAGGCGGTTCAACGTCGGCTCGTCGAACGTGAGAGCGAGGCCGCGCCAGCGAACTCGAAGATCCTCGCGCGGCTCCGGAGGAATCGACGCGACAGCCGCTTCGCGGTCCATCGGTTGATTGTAGGGGGTCAGGTCTCCACTTGCCACCTTGCGTTCGCAAGATGTCGAGGGCATCCGTCCGAAGTCACCAGCCAGTGATCAGTGAAGACCTGCCCCCAAATACGCGAGAGCGAATCCCACCTGCGCCGACATCAAGAGCAGGTACATATGCGTCCAGGCGGGATGGTTTTCGGTGCGCGCGAGCTCGTCGGGATTGCGCAGCAGGAGCGCCGCCGCATAAACGCCCCAACCCGCGAGCAGCACTCCCAGGATGGTCAGCAACGCCCGGTTGCCGGTCAGGAGAAACCCTCCGGGCCGGTCGGGATCGGGAAGAGCAGCAAGGACCGGCACGAGCAGCCAGGGAACGACGAAGAACGGCGCGATCATCCGCGCCGCAGTTGAGACACCGAAGCGGATCGGAAGCGTCACCACGCCGTGCTCGCGGTCTCCCGCCATGTCGGAGAAGTCCTTCGTCGAGGTCGCGCCCAGGAGAAACAACGCGAAGACCGCGCCGATTGCCCACGGCTCCCACAACGCGACGGACGCGATGAAGGACCAGCCGGCGACCTTCAAGAGTCCCCCGCGCGTCACCGCAATCGTGAAATTGGCCCAGAACCAGTGGCGCTTCGAACGGCCGAACGCGGGAAACGAGTACACGAACGTCGCGAGCGCGCCGATGCAGTAGATGAAGAAAGCCGCGTGAAAATGCGCGGGAGCGCTCATCCGTTCGGCGAACGACCGGTACGGATACGGAACGACGAGCCAGGTCGGCAGGATTGCGGCGGCGTAGAGGATCGCCGCGACCAGCCAGGCGTTCGGTATCGATACCTCGCCCGTCACGAGGGGGCGTTCCGGCTTGTTTCGACGATCGATCTCGAGATCGGCGATCTGGTTGACGATGTTCGAGGCCGCGTTCATCGCCGACGCACACAGCGACCCGATCGCGACCGTCAGCACGATTTGCCACGTGACGCGACGCGAGACGTCGGGATTGTGCGCGGAGCCGAACGCACACACCGCTCCGGACAGGATCCCGAGAAGCGGAGGGAAGAGCGTAAACGGGCGAGCGAGCCGCAGCCAATGTTTCATAGCGGCTGGACGGGCCACCAGATCGAGCCCCTCTCGAGAGAAAGAGCGATCTCGAGTGCGATCAACCCGCCAGCAAACGTGTTGAACGCGTTCGCGAACTCGTGATCCGGGCGGAATCCGAAACGCCGGCCCAGGTCCGCGAGAACGCTTTCCGACATTGCGCCGAGAAATCCCCCGGCGAGAACCGCGATCACGACTTCGCGCGGCAGCCAGCCGAATATCCAGGCGGCGAGCGCCATCCCGAATGCGCCGGCGAGCGCGGCCGCGGTCCCGGCGAGGGAAACGGCGCCGGGGGTTCCGGGTGCGAGCGGCTCGAACGTGAGCGGAGAGCGCGGATTCCGCCCGAAAAGAGTTCCCACTTCGGTGCCGAGAGTGTCGGCGAGCGCCGCAGCGAGGGCTCCCGCGAATCCGGCGGCCGGCGCCCCGAGAACCAGGAAAGCGATCGGCACGAGGCAGTTGGCCACGACGTTCGCCGCTCCCCGTCGGCCGCGGCCGGCCTGCGCCACCCCCGCGGCGCGCTTGGCCCCATACCCCCACTTCGTCGCCGCGGTCGCTGCCAGAAAGAACCCCCAGAGAAGAGCGTAGGCGGTCCATCCGCCGTACGACATCACGACGAATCCGGCGATTGCTCCGGAGAGCGCGCCGGTTCGGGAGACGAGCCCGGCGCCGCCGGTCACGAGAGCGGCCGCGACGTTGACCGCGACGGCGGTGGCGAGCCGTCCCCACGAGCCCGCGTGGTATGGGACGAGCGGCGCTTCCGGGAAACGGCCGAGCTGGATTAGGAAGAGCGCGGTCGGAATGGCGGCGACGAGGTTGTCGTCGATTCCGGCCCGGACCGACTCGAGAAAGGCATAGACCGCGGCGCCGGCGAGGAGCAGCCACGCGGCCGCGAGGTCGAGCGGCCGCGCGGAGACGAACCAGAAAACGAGGATGGATGCCGTCGCGCCCGCCGCCCAATTCGAGGCGAGTCCGATCCATCGCTTGGACCGGTTCCAGGGCAGAGTCGGGCCGTCCAGGACCTCTCCGGCGACCGCGGCCGCGGGATCGCCGAAAGCCATCATGGCCCACACCGCAGCCGCCACCGTCAGGTAGTGCTCGCGCAGGAGGAGCACCAGAACGAGCACCATCGCTGCGTACGCCACGATCCCTGGGTCGCGGGATCTCGTTCGGTCCCGGTAGAGCCCGCGGCCGACGCGCGGCATGAGAAACAGGTTGAAGAGCAGAGCGGCGAGCGCGACGACCGCCGCCGCTTTCCAGTCGAGCCAGCGGAAAGTGAGCGCGAAAAGGCCCGTCGCCGCGTGGACCGCCTTGCGCTTCCATTCCGTTGCAGTGATCGTCGTCATTCCGAGGCCCGGGCTCTTTTCGGCGTCATTAGCGAAAGCGAAGGGGTCCGGATGACGGTCGGCCGGAGATCACGCTTCCGGCCGCGCGCGCCGCGCGAGGTAGTCGATAAGCGGCTCGCGGAAGTGCCGGATCGTCCGGCTGGTCAGCGCCTCGAACTTCGAGGTGTCGAGGACCGAGTAGGCCGGCCGCACCGCCGGACGAGCGAGCGCCGTCGAGGTCGTCGGGCGGACGCGGACCTCCGGGTGTCCCGCGAGAGCCAGGATCTGGCGAGCGAACTCGAACCACGTCACCTCGCCGCGGTTGGCGAAGTGGACGATCCCCGAGGCCCCGAGCGCCAGAAGCGCGAGGATGGCTTCGGAGAGGTCCGTCGCCGCGGTCGGTCTGCCCTTCTGATCTTCGACGACCGGGAGCTCGCGCCTCCCCTCCTCCGCCTGCTGGAGGATCGCCTCGACGAAGTTCCACCCGCCGCGGCCGAAGAGCCACGAAGCGCGCACGACGAGCGCCGTCGGAGATTCCAGTGCCGCCTCTTCCCCGGCGCGCTTTCCCCGCCCGTACGCGGAGAGGGGCCCCGGCTCGTCGCTTTCGGTGTAGGGAGCCCGCTTCTCGCCGTCGAAGACGAAATCGGTGGAAATCTGGACCAGGCGTGCGGCATGCCGCTCGGACGCTTCCGCGAGGATCGCGACCCCGTCGGCATTCACCGCAAACGAGCTCGGGTCGCTCTCGCAGGCATCGACCCGCGTGAATGCGGCGCAGTTGATCACGACCTGCGGACGGATCTCGCGGAACGCGCGGGCGACCTCTTCGACGTCGGTGACGTCGAGCTCCACGTGGGGCCGCGGATAGACCTCGTATCCCCCGCCGGCGATCACGGGAGTGAGGTCCGATCCGAGCATTCCCGAAGCCCCCGTGATGAGCACCCGCGGGCGCTCTTCCGGCGCGGGACGGGGCGAAGCGAGGACCGCCGGTTGGGGCTCGGAGGAGACGACGCCGGCTTCCGGAGCCAGCGAGCGGCCGGGCGGCAGCATCATCGGCGTTCGACCTACCCCGGCGGCTTCGCGGTCGCCGAGGCAGTCGCGAGACGGTTGCCGTACTGCGTCCGGTAGAACTCCTGGTAGACGGCGTCCCGTTCCTTGATCGGGCGCCACCAGTCCTCCCGCTCCCGATACCAGCGGACGGTTTGCGCAAGCCCCTCGTCGAAAGGCGTCGTCGGACGGAACCCCAGGCGCGCGAGCTTGCCCGCGTCGAGCGAGTAACGCCGGTCATGGCCGGGCCGATCGTCCACGAACCGGATGAGGCTCTCCGGTCGGCCGAGGAGCGAGAGGACCTTCCGGGTGATGTCGACGTTCTCGGCCTCGTTTCCGCCCGCGATGTTGTAGGTCTCTCCGGCCTCTCCGGCGTCGAGCAGGAAGTCGATCGCGGCCGCGTGATCCTTGACGTAGAGCCAGTCGCGCACGTTGCGGCCATCGCCGTAGAGCGGCAGGGGAAGGCTGTCGATCGCGTTGGTCACGAAGAGCGGGATGAGCTTCTCCGGGTACTGGTACGGCCCGTAGTTGTTGGAGGCGCGCGTCACGATGACCGGCAGCCCGTACGATGCCCAGTACGAATACGCCAGACGGTCACCCCCCGCCTTGGAGGCCGCGTACGGATTTCGGGGGTTCAACGGCGAGTCCTCGTGGAACGAGCCGTTCGCGATCGAGCCGTAGACCTCGTCGGTCGAGATTTGGATGAACTTCTGGATGCCGCGGCGGCGCGCCTCTTCGAGAAGCACGAAGACGCCGCGCACGTCCGTCTCGATGAATGAAGCATCTCCCAGCAAGGATCGGTCGACGTGCGTCTCCGCGGCAAAGTTGACGACGGCATCACAGCCGTCCATGGCGAGGCGCACGACGTCCGGATCGGCGATGTCGCCCTTGACGAAACGGTAATTCCGGCGCCCCGCGACGTCGGCCACGTTGGCCGGATTCGCTGCATACGTGAGTTTGTCGAGGTTGACGACGGTCACCCCGTCTCCGCGCGATTCCAAGAGGCGTCGAACGAAGTTCGACCCGATGAAGCCGCACCCGCCCGTGACGAGGACCTTCACAGGATCCCGATCTCGGAGTTGTCGCTGACGAGGAACCGGTGAACGCGCGGACGTTCGGCGCCCGGGTGAATCCGGACGTTCTTGCCGATCAGCGAGTCGGCGATCCGGCCCGGAATCCGTTCGAGCGCTGAACCCTCGAGGACGATCGAGTTCTCGATCTCGCACCGCTCGATCCGACAGTCCGGACCGATCGAGGTGTACGGTCCGACGAAAGCAGACCGGATCTCGGTCCCGGCGCCGATGATCGCCGGGCCGCGGATCGTGCTCGCGTAGATCCGGGCGCCCGGCTCGATCACGACCTTACCTTCGACGCGAGAGCTCTCGTCTGTGCCGTCGGCACCGCTCGCGTGGAACGTGTCGAGAATGATCCGGTTCGCCTCCAGCATGTCCTCGACCTTCCCGGTGTCCTTCCACCACCCGGATACGACGTGTGGATGGACGCTCCTTCCGTGGTCGATCAGCCACTGGATCGCGTCGGTGATTTCCAGCTCGTTTCGCGGGCTCGGCCGGATCGCCTTGACCGCCTCCCAGATGGTGTCGTCGAACATGTAGACGCCGACGAGCGCCAGGTTCGAGCGGGGCTCCTTCGGTTTCTCCGTCAGCCGGATTACCGTGCCGTCGGAGAGCTCGGCGACACCGAATTGCTCGGGGTTTGGGACCCTTGCGAGCAGGATCTGGGAGTTGCAGCCGATCCGCCGGTACTCTTCGACCAGCGATGCGATCCCGTCGGCGATCAGGTTGTCGCCGAGGTACATGACGAACGGCTCCCCTTTCAGAAACGCCTCCGAAATGAGAACGGCGTGCGCGAGGCCGAGCGGATCGCCCTGCTCGATGTAGGTGATCTCCGCTCCGAAGCGCGAGCCGTCCCCGAGCGCCGCCCGGATCTCGTCTTTCGTCTCGCCGACGACGACCCCGATCCGATGGATTCCGGCGGCCACGATTGCCTCGACACCGTAGAAGAGCACTGGCTTGTTCGCGACCGGAACCAGCTGCTTGGCGCGCGTGTAGGTGAGCGGACGCAGACGGGTGCCCTTGCCGCCGGAGAGGATCAGGCCTTTCATTGAAGAGGATGATAGCCCGTCACGCCGTCTCCCGAGCGCAGCGGGTGCTCCCTTGAATCGAGAGATTCCTCGGCCCTGCGGGGCTCGGAACGACCGGAGAAAACTACTGCCCCCCGAAAATCCGATCGAGCGACCCGTTCATGTCGAGCAGCGTGCCCACGTCCTTCAGGTTCACGACGAGCCTGTAGTCGCGCCGCGTGGACGGTGGAAGCCGGAGCTGTCGGACTTCGAGGAAGACCGCGTAGCACGAACCGCTGTAAGACAAGAGCGAACGGTCTTCGAGCAGCTTGTTCTGCTGTGCGTCGTAGTTCAACTGCGTATCGACACGAAGCGCCTTTCCCAGATCGAGGCCCGCGGCGACCCGGATCTGGTCGGTCCGCGTCGAAGTCGTCGATCCGGCGACCGGAGCGGGCTCACTCGAGAACCAGGTCGCGTTGAGGTAGTTCTTTTTCCAGTTGACCGACGTCGCGACGGACACCGCGGTGACCCGCGAAACGTGGACGTCGTACGCGACCCGCCCGTCGAAAGCGAAGAAACCGGCCGGAGCGAGCCGGAGGTTTCCCTCGATCGGACCCGTCCGCTCGGCGAAGGACTCGAAGGAGGACGGGGTCGCGGTGGCGACCTGCGGCAGGCGCAAGGCGTGGGTCTGCGCGATTTCGAACGATGCGATCTCGTTGGCGCCTCCGCCGGCCTTCGCGTCCGCCGGCCGTGCCAGAAGTCGGTTCACGATCGCGTAGCGGACCTGGTTCCTTCCCAGGGACGTGTCGATCTCGTCGTAGATAGGGATCCGCAGCGGATCGTCGACGTCCGAGACGTACTCGTAGTCGACGCGCGGCTCGATCACGTGCTTGAAGCGCCCGAACGGCCCGATCGTCCCCTCGTAGATCCGGGAGAACGACGGCCCGACGAGCGACGCGCCCGCCTCGGCGTACGACCGGGTCAGCGAATCGCCCGTGAGCGCGGTCTGGCCTTCGTTCGTGGAATCGGTGTAACCGGTCCACCGGCCTCCGCCCTTGGCAGTCAGCGAGAGCCAGGGGACGCTCTTCCACGGAATCGAGAGCGTCGGATGGAAATCCACACGCCCGTACTCTCCGTGCGTGAGGCCCGGCCCTCGATCGACGTAGAGCCACGAAACCGAAGACTCGAGCGCGAGAAAGAACGGCGAGCGTCCGAGTCGCGAGGTTCGCCGAAAGTACTCCAGCGACGGAAGCCGTTCCTGGACCACCTTCGTGCCGTAAAAGGTCTCGCTCCGCTCCACGCGCAGGTTGATCGAGTCGTCGCCGAAGTTTTTCGTCAGGAAGCCGCGCGAGAGGGTCTGCCGCGAAGAGGAGAGCGCGAACGCGCGCTCGAAATCACGGAGGAACTGTTCGTCGGAGTACTCGTGCACCGAGAGCACGCCGCGAAAACCGAACGGCAGGTCGTCGGAAACGTGGTCCAGCCGGGTTTTCCACCGCGTCCTCTCGCGCTGGGCGAAGACGCCGGAGACGCCGTCTGGCATCACGCAGGGCTGTGTCCCACCCGGCTCTTCTTCGAGCGGCACGCAGACGGTCGCCTCGGGATCCCGGATCGCGTACGCCTGCAGGACCCCGGCGGACTCCGCCGACGGAGTCCAGCGCAGCTCCTCGCCCACGCCGACGGCTCCCCGCGAATAAAGGTCGAGCTGCGTCGTCGAATCCGTGGCGCGGCTCGTCATCCAGTAGTACGAGAGACCGAGGTACCCGCCCCGCCGGCTGTTGTACCCCAGGCCCGGGACGAGCAGGCCGGAGGCGCGGTCCTGTTTCGTCGGCCAGACGAGCCAGGGCGTGTAGAGGACCGGCACCGGGCCCGCGCGGAACGAGACGTTCTTCATGCGTGCGTAGTCGTCCAGCGTCACGTCCGCTTCCGAGAGATAGAAGGACCATTCCGGGCGCGGCAGATCGCAGGATGTAAAGATCCCTTTCTCGATCCGGTAGGTCGCCGGCCCGATCTTGTCGATCGCCTGTGCGACGACGTGGTAGGTCGGCGCGAGATCCGCCGTCGCGTTCTCGAGCCGACCGGTCTTGTCCTCCACGCGGAAGACCGCATGGCTGCCGGACATCCGAGTCGGGCCCTGGTCGATGACGACGTGGCCGTCGAGCGTCGCGGTCTTCGTCGGAAAGTCGTAGTGGGCGCGATCGGCAGTGATTTTGACGTCCTGGTACTCGATCGTGACCTCTCCCGACCCCTCCCAGAAGACGTCTTTCTCATAGTGGACCGGGTTCTTCGTCGTGAGCCGGACTTCCCCGCCCTTCTCCGGCACCCGGAAGCGGATCTGAAAGCTCGCCTTCGTCTTGAAGCGCGACTCGAAAGGATCGGTCGGGCCGAACGACGTCTGGGCGGCGACCGACCATGCGATCAGGAACCCGAACAGAGCGGCGCTCGAGGTCCTCCCCCGGCTTCGTCTCACGTTTTCCGTCTCACGCTGGTCGGGCGATCACCACGAACTCCGCAACTCCGAGATCGTCGGAGGCGCCGGGATATTCCGAGAGGCGAGCGAGCCGCGTTGCGCCGTCGGGCGAAGGGGGCAGAGAGACGGTCTCGACACCTTCCACGCGGTATCCGGTCGCCTCGAAGAGATCCCGAATCGTCGATCGCGTGAAGTGGCGCAGGTGCGTCCCGGAGAGTAGCGAGTAAGGGATGTAATCGAAGCGCCCTGCGAGGAGGTCCGCGACGATCGCCCAGTTCCCGACGTTCGGGACCGACGCCACGACGACCCCGCGCGTGGAGAGCCACGGGCGGACGCGGGCGAGCGCGTCAGACGGGTCTTCCAGATGCTCCAGCACGTCACCGAAGAGGATCGCGTCGAACTCCGCCGCGAACTCGTCGCGACGGACCGCTTCGAGCGTCCGGGGAAGAACGCGATCGTAGACGCGGGCTGCCTGCGCGGCGTCCTCTTCGTCCGGCTCGATGCCGACGATCCGGGCGACTCCCCGCCGCCGGAGCGCCGGCGCCGTCGCGCCGCAGGAGCAACCGACGTCGAGAACCGCGCGAGCGCCCTCCGGGACCTTCGCCGCGAGGTCGTCGCGCGCCTGCGCGTCCATTTGCGCGTACCGGTGCAGGTACGCCCCGGGGTCCGCAATCGCGCGTCCTCCCGCCTCGTGAATCGCGAGTGGTGCCTCCTCGAGCGGGAGGAGCCCGGACAGCGCGGAAAGAGAGACGCGGCGGACCGCGAAAACGGGTGACCGCGGTCGCGCGACCGGAAACGACGGCGCGGCAGATCCGGCGCTTGTTCGGGCGGCTTCGAGCAGGCCAGAGGGGGTCGAGTACGCGAAGGAAGGGGCGTGTCGGATCTCTTCGGTCCACGGTTCGTTCGAAACGGGCAGAACCAGGTCGGCCTCCGGAAAACTTTCGAGGGCCTCGAGAAGGTGTTGAGCCGCCGGAGGGGCAAGGTAGGCCTCGGGATCAGCCCAAACGAGGAGGAGCGGAGAATCTCCGTGGGCATCCGCGACGGTCGGCTTGCGCCCGCGGACCTCGACGACGCCGCGCGCAGGGATTTCGCGGGCCCACCGGCGAGCGACGCGCCAGGCCCAGGGAGCTTCCGACCCGAAGCGGGGGACGCCGCCGAGGATCAGGTCGAAGGGTCCCGTCAGGCTGCCTCGACGAGCATCGCCGTCGCTTCTCCGCCGCCGATACAGATCGCAGCGACGCCGCGCCGCTTCCCTCCGTGCCGGAGCGCGTGAATGAGCGTCGTCAGGATCCGCGCTCCGGAAGCCCCGATCGGGTGCCCCAGGGCGACCGCTCCGCCGCGTACGTTCACCTTCGCCGGATCGAGCCCGAGCTCGCGGATCGCGGCGAGCGCGACCGCGGCAAACGCTTCGTTGATCTCGAAGAGATCCACGTCGGAGACGGAGAGTCCGGTCTTTTCGAGGAGCGTTCCGATGGCGCCGACCGGGGCCGTCGTAAACCATTCCGGCGCCTGCGCCACCCCGGTGTACGCCACGACGCGGGCAATCGGTCTCCACCCGCGCTCGGCCGCTTTTTCCGTCGACGAGACGACGAGCGCCGCAGCCCCGTCGTTGATCTTGGACGAGTTCGCAGCGGTCACCGTGCCGTCCTTCCGGAAGACCGGTTTCAGCGTGCTGATCTTCTCGAGCGGGGCGGCGAAGGGCTCCTCGTCGACGTCGATGACCTGCTTGCCTCTCTTTTCTGAAACCTCCACCGGGACGATCTCCTCGAGGGCGAGCCCCGACGTCGAGGCCTCCCGGGCCCGCCGGTACGACTCGAGGCTGTAAGCGTCCTGCTCTTCTCGGGTGAACGAGTATTTCGACGCGCACATCTCGGCGCATCCGCCCATGTGCACGTCGTTGTAAGGATCCCAGAGACCGTCCTTGATCATCGAATCGACGAGGGCCGCGTTTCCCATCCGGTACCCGGTCCGGCCCCGCTCGAGCAGGTACGGCGCGTTCGACATCGACTCCATCCCGCCGGCGACCGCGACTTCGTACTCGCCGGCGCGGATTGCGTTCGAGACATCCATGACGGCGCGCATCCCGGATCCGCAGACCTTGGACACGGTGACGCAGGGGACCGTGTTCGGGATCCCCGCGCCGAGCGAGGCCTGTCGCGCCGGCGCCTGCCCGATGCCCGCGGAGAGGACGTTGCCCATGACGACCTGGTCGATCTCGCCGGGCCCGATGCCCGCCCGCTCGAGCGCCCCCCGAATCGCCACGGACCCCAGTGCCGGTGCCGCCAGCGTGGAGAGCTTGCCCAGGAACGAGCCGACCGGCGTGCGGGCGGCGGACAAAATGACGACGTCTTTCATGAGCTTACGAATGTTAACCCGCGGCCGCCGAACGGACTTCCCGGCGCTCCCTCCTCGAGTCTCTCGTGTCCAGTCTCACGAATCGTGGCTGTCGGTTACTCTTCCCCGATGCGCATTCTGGCGATCGACTTCGGTGAAAAGAGGATCGGGCTCGCGACGGCGGACACATCGGCCGGGCTCGCGACGGCGCGACGGACGATTCGCCGCGCGAGCGACGGATCCGCGGCCGCCGAGATCGCGCAATTCTGCCGGGAAGAGGAGATCGGGATGCTCCTCGTCGGTCTGCCGCGCTCACCGGAGGGGGACGTAAGCGCGATCTCGCCGCGAATCCGCTCCTTCGCCGACAAGCTGGCTCGGGAGGCGGATCTGCCGGTCGTCTTCCACGAGGAAACGCTCACGTCCGATGAGGCCGGAAGGCGCTTGCGCGGCCGCCGGTCGCGCGCGGGAATCGATGCCGAAGCGTCCGCGGTCCTGCTCGAAGACTGGCTCGCGAACCGGGGTCGGGAATCCGCTTGACCGGGCGGCGCCGCCTCTCCCGGCTCGTTCTCTTCGTCGTGGTCTTCCTCGCCGCGCTGGCGGCGTACTTTCACTACCGCCTCGAAAATCCACCCGGCTCCCGCCGGCCCGGCAAAGAAGTAACCGTCGAAATTCCGCCGGGCACCTCCACGTCCGAGATTTTCCGCCGGCTCCAACGAGCGGGCGTCGTGGAAGATGCGCGGCTGGCGGAGGTCTATTACCGGCTGCACCGCGGCAAGACGCCGCTGCAGGCGGGTGAGTACCGGTTCCACCACCCGATGCCGATCGACGAGGTGATCAACCGAATGGGCCGCGGCGACGTCGTCCGCCACGCCATCGTGGTTCCCGAGGGACTGACCGCCGAAGAGACGTTCGAGCTCTTCTGGAAGCAGGGGATCGGGGGCCCCGAGGCCTTCCACGCGGCACTCGTCGCGACCGAGCTCGTGCCGGGCCTGACGCGCGGCGTCTCGGACCTCGAGGGGTTCCTCTTCCCGGACACGTACGTGGTCACGCGGACGACGTCGGCGAGCCAGATCGTGGATCGAATGATCGCGAACTTCCGCGAGCACTTCACTCCGGAGATCCAGCGCCGCGCCGCCGGGCTCGCCCTGACGACGAGACAGGCAGTCACCCTCGCGTCGATCGTTCAGCGCGAGAGCGCGGTGAAGACGGAGGGATCTCTGATTGCCGGCGTTTATCTGAACCGGCTGCGGCGCGGGATGCGATTGCAGGCGGACCCGAGCGTGGTCTACGCGCTGAAGCGCGACGGGAAGTGGAGCGGAACACTCCATCGTTCCGACTACGACTACGAGTCGCCGTACAACACCTACCTGCACGAAGGGCTGCCTCCCGGCCCCATCTGCAACCCGGGGACGGATGCGCTTGCCGCCGCAGTCACTCCCGCGCGGACGGCCTATCTCTATTTCGTCGCGGATCCGACGAACGGCGGCCACACGTTCTCCGCCACGTTCGAGGACCACCTGGTCGCGATCACAATCGCGAAGCGGGCGCGATCCACTGCGGAGGCGGCTGCCGGTCAAACGCCGGTGCCGTTCGGGCCTCCGGCGGCTGTCACGGCACCGGAGGCAACGGGGACGCCGGCTCACCGGACGGCTGGAGGAGACTAGGAGAAATCCCTCGCTTCGCTCCGGATGACGTGCCCGCTCGGGCCCGTCATTTTCACAGGGCCTGCCGGGAAAGCATCATCTTTCGTAGGCGATCGTCTTCAGCCTCGGGAACTTCGTCCTCAGGAAGTCCTCCATGACCTTGTCCTCGACCCAGTTGATTTGGGTTCCGTCCACGAAATAGGTCGGCGTCGAGTTCACGCCCAGCCGATATCCCTCCTCCATGTCTTTCCGCACGCGATCGAAGCTGTCGTCGCGCAGGTAGCACGCGAGGTAGTCGGACCGGGAGACCCCCTCCCCTTCCGCTGACGTGATGGCGAGCTCGTCGATCGCCGAGACCGAGAGGTTTTCCTGCCGGCCGTAGACGAGCTCCTTGAATCGGAAGAGCGACGGCCCGCCGGCCAGCCGGAAGAGGCAGTCTCCGGCGGAGGCGGCCTTCATCGACCACGCGTGGTGCGACCAGAGCGGGAAGAACTTGTAGTGCCGCCGCACGCTGGCGACCCCCGCGTTCGCGGCCAGCAGCTTGTCGAGCTGCCTTCCGCGGAAACGGCAGTACTGGCACTCCATGTCCGCGTACTCGACGATCGTCACGGCGGCGTCAGCCGGACCGGATGCGCGCTGGGCCGTCAGGTCGATTCGGCGGCGGCGCTCGACGCGGGGATCGGCCTGAAAGTCCCAGAGCGTCCCGGCGATATACACGCTGCCGTCGGGGGTGACGAGACCCGGGGCCTGCACCGGACCGAACCCGCTCTCGAGAACGACCGACATCCCCTTCAGTCCCGCTGCGTTGCGCTCGGGCACCAGCTGCCCCCGGACCTTCGAGCCCAGCAGTTGCGCGTATTTCGACGTGATCCAGCCGACATCCGCCTCGGATGTGACCAGCTTCGGGCTCGGGTTCCGGAACGAGTCCCCTTCGAAAAACCACTTGCCGTCGTTCGAAACGAACACGACCGCGTCGGCCTTCAAGTTTTCAAACCGGCCGGTCCGCTGGATTCGCCACGCCGTGAAGCCGGGCAGCTTCAGGTCCGACTTCCCGACGGTGATCTTCGTGTCGGGATCGTAAGCAAGGTAGAGCGCCGTGTACTCGACGAGCCGCTTCTCGATGCCGCCAGCCGCGGCAGGCGCCCCGACCGGAGTGACTGTGCGCCCCGGCGCCCGTTTCGACTTCGCCGGAGCGAGCCCAGCGAGTGAGAGAGCTGCGAGAAGCATGGCGGCCGCATTTCGTTTTCTCATT